>CAZSQY010000008.1:0-23221 GCA_964609285.1 uncultured Pseudomonadales bacterium | reverse complement strand
CTCTGATTTTATTCAAAACGCAGCTACCAAAGAACTTCAGCCCGCATTTTCAAACCCAGAGCAAATCAAACAAATTTACGCTTCTGAAGAATTTAATCAATATCTGCTTCCCGGCGACATTATTGCCCTACTGAGAGACGGACTAACTTCTTATCAAACAACCTACCAGGATCAACTTAACTTATTGGCTCGCACCCAAAATCGCGATCAAAGCCCAACTTTAGAACTAAGCGCCGCTCTAAATCTGCTCGAAAAAAGCTACGCAGATCACTGGCCCAACAATCAAATTACTCAAGCCCAAGATTTAAAAGTAGCGCAAAAACTGATTGATAAAAAAACAATAGGTGCTCTGGTAGCGCGGGTTGGGCGGGCCATAGAACAAACCCACAACCTGCTCACAGTCCCCCACCCCGCCGATCCAGACCAACCCGACCAATCAACCGCTGCCGGCCAGCCCGGCCCAACCGGCCCAGCTGCTGTCTCAACCGAAACCCAACAAGCGTCTGAGGGTGAAGCAGCAAGCTCAGAACCACAAGCCCAAGAAGCTCAAGATTCGGCAACAGCTTTTCTAGACTCATCTCAAGACCTAAGTTTGCTCGCTACTTCTTTTTCTTATTCTGCTGTTAACGCCATTTTGGCAGCCTATGCCACTGACGAAAATGACAACCCGCTGCTTGATGTTTCCAATCTTAGTGACGAATTAAGACAAGCTCTATTTAACGAAATCAGGCCCCAGGTTGAAAACATTATCGCCGGACTTACTCCAAATGAGATTCAAGCCCTAATCAATAACACGGCTCAAGCCAGTGCGGTTAAAATCAAAATTCTCAAACAAACCCACTCCCATATCCTGCGCAGCCCGGCACCGCGCCTCTTGCTGCAGCAAGCTTTTAATGAGCGCTTTGCCCAGCTAGATGAAAACCAAGCTCAAAAGCTTAATGAGCTGTTGGAACAAAACGGACACGAAGAAGCATTGCAGCAACTTACTCAATTTGCCAACAAAGAGGGTTTTAGCCTCATTCGCCCCCTTTCTCTTAAAGGTGGGGAGGATCAAATTTCTGCGGATGAGCAAACCCAAGCCCTCAGTCGTCTTGGTGAGGTGGTAACAGATTACCAAAACCAATTCAGTGCCTCGCTTAGCTCAATCTTGGGCAAGGATTTATCCGGTTACACCAACCTCAGTCCTCTCAACATCAACCGCACGCTCACCATGCTGGTGATGGCAGACCCAACCCTGTCGCCTGATTTTATCGATAAACTCACTCACACCCAGTTTAGTATTTTGTTCGGCGACTTTGTTTCTCCAGAAGAATTTGCCCGCCACGAGCTACGCCTCAAACAAGCTTTTAAGCAGTATTGTATTTTCCATCGCGCCCAACTTAATCAAACCAACCCAGACTTAGCGGCCCTATCCAGCTATGGGCAGGAGCGCCCGCCTTTAACACAAGAGCAACTAGAAGAAACAACCACCAAAGTAGCCCAAATTAGAACCAATTTTAAACAAAACACAGACCTAAGTGATGAAGAAATTATAGACTCGCTGGGTAGAAAAGAGACCACCAAAGAGGGGGAGGAGCGCCAAGACAGCTATATTCAACAATTTAAACATGAATACTGGACAAGCTTATCAATTGAACAAAAACGAGAATATTTAAGAGAGGTGGGTTTTGCTGATGAAGTCGGCAAATTGGCTGAAGAATATGTTGAACTAACCAACCAGCAGCTGAACCAATTCTTGGCCGAACAACAGCAGGAGTTTGATTTATTTACCCACTTTGCTATTGAGGCACAAAAAACCCAGCAGGAGGCAATGGGTCAAATTATGTTGGCAGCCCAGCAGCAAAATCTAATGCAGCAGGCTTTACAAATGCAGGCAGTGCTAAACAGCTCTCATTTTTATCATCCCGGAGAAGGGTTGATTGTGGGCGGCGCTGGCGGCGAAGGAACAACTTATCAATATCAACCCACCCCCACCAACCAAGCTTTGCAGCAAGCCTCGGCCATCAAAGAATTGGGCGGCAAGGCTTTGGGCTTTTTGGCCAATAAAGGTGTGGACGCAGCTTTAACCGCCGCCACCGGCGGTACTTGGGCCGCACTTCCCAAACCAGTTAGAGATCTGTTAGTTTCAGAAACCTATAAAAAAATAAAAGCCGCTCTGGCTTTTTTGGGCGGCATAGCGGCAGCATTCTTGACCGCTCTTATTGCCGCCCTACAAAATGCAGCTATTTTAGCTTCGATTGCAGCTACTGCGGGAGCAGGAGCAATAATTGGCTCTTTTATTCCTGTTGTTGGACCTGGCTTGGGAGCCCTGATTGGTGGCACCCTGGGAGGACTTGCCAGCTGGTTGGGCTTCGGAGCCAAAACAGGGCGCGGAGCGCTTTCCTCAACCACAACCGCCGACTCCCTAACTCAAGGAGCCCAAAATTTCCGCTCAGCTACAGGAAGTATTGGGCAAGACATTGCCAGTCAAGCTGGAGAAGCTGCCGCCGGTACCGGGAAAGGGCTGCTGCAAGCTGCCAGTGAAGGCTTGGGCGCCGGCGCCCAAACCATTGGCGAGTTTTTTGCCAGCACTCCGGCAGCCCCGATTGTGGCCGGATACACTGCCATCAGCTTCGCAGGGGCTTGGATAGCAATTAATACGCCGGGCGCTTTTTTAATCAATCCCCCAACCGAACCCTTGGGAACCATAACCCCTGAGGGTGAAATCTCTCGATACGTTGAAATTACCAAGTCAATTAATTATGAGCACTGCCCCAACAATCGCTGCCCTGCACTGGATCGACCGGTCGATATAACTTACACCATTACCATTAAACCCAAAAATGACTACACAATCACCATTCAAGAAGCAGAGGATGTATTTAGCCTGCGCTTTAATGAAGATGAATACACCGCAGCAGAAATTGCAGACCGCGAAAGCCGCTTCCCCGAATTTTCTGAAACCAAAACCATCGCCGACTTTGATGAGCTGGAACCGGGTCAGGTACTGGAGCCCGGGGAGCAGATTGAGATTCGCTACAGCAAAACACTAACGCCCGAGCTCAACCACAGCACCATTCGCAATTCCTTTACTTTAGACTTTGGTTTTGAAAAAACCGGCGAATCTGGTTCAGACTTTGCCCTAACAGGAGAAGTTATTTGTCTGGGAGAGTGCCCGCAGGGTCTTGGCTGCTGGCCATGCAACGGCTATATTACGCAGCTGCCATATAACCCCAACCCAAACGCCTCGCACCAACGCACTGATGCATTCGACATAGCCGCCCCTATAGGCACCCCTATTTATGCACCTTATTCCGGCCGGTTGTGTTATGGCAACCTAAGTTACGGCACCTATGGAGCTAACCTAATTTTATATGCTGAAATCGAGGATGAAGAATATCAATTTTTATTTGCTCACATGACACCCAACACCGTGCTAGTGGGCCAGGGTGAAGAGTGCATAGAGGTTATTGAGGGGCAAGTAATTGCCGCTGCGGCTTCAGAGGGAAACTCAACCGGTCCCCACCTACACTACGAACTGCGCAACAGCGCCAGCAACAAATATAGTCTTGCCAACCTTACCCCCGATGGAGAGTATTTAATTAACAACTACCCTTTAACTTCAAGGCCGGACTTTCCGGTTAGACACTGTTATTAATCAATACAGCAATCGTTTATGCAATTATTTAACCGCAAATGGATAAAAATACTAATCGCTCTTGCAGCTGCGGGCATATTGATTAGTGCTATTTTGCAGCTGCTCACACCACCCGAATCTGCCCCCACACCCACCAGCTTGGTTAAAGAAGACCCACAAACTCAGCGTTTTGAAAAAATCTCCTTTGCCGGAACTGCGCCCGCCATTCCCCCAAAGCTTGAAGTATACGAACTCAACAGCTTTAAACAACCCCAAACCATCCTTGAGCAAGTCGTACAAACATTTAGCCTTGAGCCAAGCCCCCATTTCGACCATGTTTGGGTCGGAGAAAATTACGGACTTAGCCACATCCCTGAAGAAAATCGCTACACCCTATCCAGAAACATGGGGCTAACCAGCATTGAGGGTCAAACAGGAAGACTCGCTTTAACCGAGGTTAGAAACCAAGCCCGCAGCTTTGTTGAGCAGTTTGTCCAATTTCCCCCAAAAATTAGACTGTCCACACACAGAGAACAGTATTATTCAGGCACCTATCAGCTTGTTCCTGTTGGAAATTATGAGGAGGCAGATGCTGTGGGCCTCGACTTCACACTTTCGGTAAATGATCACCCTGTATTTTTCACAACATCAGCCCAAGCGCCTTTTAAGGTTTTAATAACCCCCCATGGAACTATAACGAAATTTGAGTGGCAGCCCTTACTTTTTACTGTTGAAGAATTAAAAACGGCAGATTCTCTATCCCTAGAACAAGCTCTGGCAAACATCAATCAAAAAAGCCAAGCCACAATTATTGACGCCTATCGCCAAACCGCCGGAAGCCTAGACTTGTCTCAAATTAAAGAAGCCAATATGAGAGGCGCCGTGATCGAATACCGCTCCGATGAGGCTTCCGGGGTCCTTTACCCTTTTTACCGCCTAACCGGCAGCGCTGTTGATGCAGACGGCCAAAACATGGTTTTGGAAATCATTACGCCAGCTATTAAAATTAAGGGACAAAACTAGATCTACTGCAAAATTTGTATACACGTTTAAGCAAGGCTGGCGTTTAAACCCCAACCTTACGCTATAATAGACTCTGCATGCGCGAACACCCAATCCCACAAGACATCACTGGCTACAAATTCCACCTCATTGGCAACATGACACTCAAACAGTTTGCTGAAATTCTATTGGGAGTAATTATTGGACTATTCTTTTACAAAACAAACTTACCGGGTTTTGTCAAATGGCCCCTAGTCTTTAGTTTTGTCGGGCTGGGCTTTGCCGCTGCTTTTGTTCCCATTGAGGAACGCCCCCTTGATCAGTGGGTTATAAATTTTTTCAAAGCTTTGTTTAAACCAACTAAATTCAATTGGCGGCGCGAGCCTCAAATTCCGGACGCGTTCACCTATACTTCAGATAAAAATAGAAGTGATGTTCCCCCTCCGGTTGACCTAAGCCCGGTACGCAAACAGCGCATTCAAGACTTTCTACACTCTCTCAACTATCCTCAAGAACACAAAGATGAGTTTGAACAACAGCAGGAGTCTGAGGTTGCAGCCATCTTGCAAAACTTTGACCAAGTTCAGGTGAATCAGTTGCAGCCAAGCAAGCAGTTAGAAAAACCCAATCTTAAAGTTAGGGTGAGAAAAATGCAGCGCTTAGATAAAAAACCAAGCCCCACCACTCTTTTTAATCAGGACGAGGCAACAGCAACGAGTAATCATGCAGCTGGTCAAGCGCCAACTCAAAAACAAATTCAAAATCAAACCAAAGGTGATAAAAATACACAAAAAGAAACTGAGCCTGCAAAAACAAAACAAAAACAACAGTCACGCCGGCACCAGCAGCCTCCGGCCGATAACCGGCAGGACTTCAACGGCTCAGCCAGCACAGTTAGTCAAAACCAGGACCTCCCTTTTCCCAATAAGCCAACGCAGCCTAACCGCATTGTGGGAATGGTGCTAACCCAAAACAACAAATTGATCGAAAATGCGGTTGTTGACATTAAAAACGAACAGGGTAAAACCATCACTGCTGTTAAAAGCAATGCATTGGGGCAATTTTTCGTTTCGCAAACCCTGCCCAACGGCATCTACTACATCAAAGGTGGTCACGAAAACTATGAGTTTAAATCGCAAAAACTAGAACTAAACGGGAAAATCTTAGATCCTCTGGAGATTCGAGCCGAGACTTAATATACTAGTTAAGAATATTACGCTTAAATTTTAGTTTTTAATAAGGAAGTCAAGTTGTTGCAGCTATTTACGCTCAGCAGGTAAACATGAGTCAAAACAATCAATTTCAGTCCACCACGCAAAAATATCTTGACATTTACGATGTAACAAATAATTTAGTCATTCTTAAAGATGGCACTGTTAGTTTTGTTTTAACTGTGAGTGCTATGAATTTTGGTCTCTTGGCCGAGGCTGAGCAGGATGCAGTTATTTACACCTATGCTGCTTTGCTAAACTCCCTCAACTACCCAATTCAAATAATCATTCAGTCGCAAACCAAAGATGCTACCACTTACCTAAACCTACTCAAGACGCAAGAGCAAAAGGCTTCAAGCGAGCGCAAACAAGAGCGCATCAGTCGCTATCGGCACTTTGTTTCCAACCTTATCCGCGAAAGAAATGTTTTAGATAAAAAATTTTATGTGGTGGTGCCGGCTAGCCCGATTGAGCTGGGCCTGCTAACGGCTGACAGCGTTATACCCGGAAGAACTGAGTTTGACGTTTCTAAATATGAAAAATCAGTAATCCTAGAAAAGGCTGAGTTGGCGCTGGAGCCCAAACGCGATCACCTAATTTCCCAATTCGCCCGCATTGGTTTGTACGCCAGACAACTCTCAACTCAAGAAATTATTCGTATTTTTTACACTAGCTATAACCCAGAGGCTTCTGAGGGGCAAGAAATTGCTGACAGCACACAGTACACCACGCCGCTGGTGAGGGCCAATTTAGTACAGCAAACCCAGCAGCTTTTAAAACAAAACAGCACTGCGGAGAGTCGGGGTGCTTTTAGCCCACCGAGCAACCAAGTCCAAATCAATGATCAGAGCAAACAATCCGAGCAGCAAGTAGCCAGTCCCAGTAGCCACGCGCAGCCGATGGCCAATATGCCGGGAGCAAAGCGGCCGCAAACAAAGGCTGGTGGAACAAGCACTCCGCTCACTCAGCCTGAAGAAAATAAACAAGCTAACTCAGCTGCTCAAGACGGGGTGCCTGGCGACCAAACCAGTGCAGCAACCCAAGAGTCAGCGGAACAACAAACTCAAAACAACAATTCTGCACAGCAGGGCCCTCAGCAAAGACAACAACAACAACCTCAGCCAACAGCGCCACGCTCAGCAAGTCCGCCGCCGCTAAATCAAGCACCGGCAACTGAGCAGACAACCGGCGCTTCCGTGCCAGAACCCAGCCCTAAACCCAGGGCGACTTCAGGCCCAACTCCAAATCAAACACCTCAATCGCAGGCTGCCCAAGCAGCAAAGGCCAACAGCGGCTCAACTAACAGCTGGACTGAAAACATTGATGACTTTTCCGTAGACTTAAGTGGCACCCCAAAAACAACAAATTCCAGCAAAACGCCTGCGGGAGAAGCTCAGTCCATCCAAACCCAGAACACAGAGCCAAAGGAAAACAGCTCTGAACGAGCTCAGCAAGAATCGCAGGAGAAGCAGTTGGAGCCCGACAGTGATCAAGCAAGGTCTAACCCAGTTTTAGCAAATGGGGGTGGGGGTGAAAATCCTCAGTCAATCATCGATCAGACTCTCAAAGAAGTAAAGGTTTACGATCAAGGTAGCTCTGCTCAGCCCAGGAAAAGTACGCCGCAACCAACCACTAAATCTAACGAGTCCAAAAATAATTCTCAAGCAAAGAAAGACGGAGAACCGCAGAGTGCTCGGAGGCAGGGTGGGAAATCGGAGAGCAACGAGTCGACGAGCAGCCAAGTAAACAACAGCCAACCTTCGAATAATTTGCCGCCAATTGCAGAAATTAAATAACTTTATCAAAACACTCAACAGACACATATGGACCTACCTTTTAAACTACCAGACCTACCCCTACCCTTTCTTAACAAGCAAAGCAAGGGTGATGACGAGGAGCGGGGGCGAGAAAATGAGTTGGAAAAAATTAAAGAATTTTCCCAAGGATTAGTAACGGTTCAAGACATCATTGCCCCAGAAGCAATTGAGGTTGATTTTACTTATCAAAAAATTAACTCGTCATATAGCCGCACCCTATTTATCGCGGGTTACCCCCGCACTGTCCCAGCCAATTGGTTGTCGCCGCTCATCAACTACCCTCACCAAATCAATGTATCCATGTTTATTTTTCCCATGGACAGCGCTGAAATTTTAGACAATCTTAAACGTAAAATTACTGAAATGGAAGCAGAGGTTCAGTCAGATATTCGCTCAGGTAAAATTAGCAACATCAACACCGAAATTAAATTGAATGATGCCCGAGCCATCCGTGAGCAGCTGGCGGCGGGAGCTGAAAGATTTTTCCAGTTTGGCCTTTATGTGACAATTCATGCCGATTCTGTTAAAGAATTGGAGCGAATAACCAAAAACATTCAATCAACCCTGGGCTCACTTCTAATTGTGTCAAAGAAAACCACCTTGCAAATGGATGATGGCTTTAAAACTACTTTACCCATGGGGGTTGATCGCTTACAGATCACGCGCAACATGGACACCACTTCTTTGGCCACCACTTTTCCTTTCACTTCCTCCGAGCTCACCATGGATTCCGGCATTTTATATGGCATTAATGAACACAACGACTCATTGGTGATTTTTGACCGATTTAAAATGGAAAATGCCAACATGCTTATCTTAGCCAAATCTGGTGCAGGTAAATCCTATACTGTTAAACTGGAAATTTTGCGGCAACTAATGTTTGATGTTGAGGTAATCGTACTTGACCCGGAACACGAATATGAAGAATTGGCCAAAACAGTTGATGGAGAATATATTAATTTTACTTTTGATTCCGAGGCAAAAATCAACCCATTTGACCTTTCGCAAGTATATGAAGAAGGCCAAAATGAACTTGGACAAAAAATACTTTCACTACACGGCTTGCTTAAAGTTATGTTGGGTGAAATGAATGCGGAGCAAGAGGCACTGCTTGACAGGGCTTTGGTGGCTACATACAAAGCCAAAGGCATCACGCCTGATCCGGCTACTCAGTCCAATAAGCCACCTTTAATGGAAGATTTATACAAGACACTAATTGGTATGGAAAATCCGGAAACAGATGACTTAGCCGCCCGCTTAGAAAAATTCATCACCGGCTCTTTCCGAGGTATTTTTGACCAACCTTCAAACATGGACATCACCAATCAATTTACTGTTTTCAGCGTGAAAGAGATGGAGGATGAGCTGCGCCCTATCGCCATGTATGTCATTCTTGATTTTATCTGGACTCGCATAAAAAAAGAAATGAAAAAAAGAATTTTGGTGATTGATGAGGCGTGGTATTTTATGCAACATCCAGACAGCGCCAAGTTTATCTACTCCATGACCAAGAGGGCTAGAAAATATTATTTGGGTATCACTACCATCACACAAGACGTGGAAGACTTTTTGCATAACGACTATGGCAAGGCTATCGTGTCTAACGCCAGCATTCAGTTATTAATGAAGCAATCAACTGCCTCGATCCCTGCTCTAGCTGACACCTTTTATCTATCTGAGGGAGAAAGACAGTTGCTGGTTTCATCTGATATTGGAGAGGGCATCTTTTTTGCTGGCCACAATCATGTGGCTTTACGGGTGGTGGGAAGCCAAGAAGAACATGAGGTTATTACCAGCGATCCGGCCGAGCTAATGGCCAAACAATCGCAGCAAAGCCCTAATACTCCTGAGGAGCGGGCCGCGGCTGAGACAGCGGCTAGTTCGCCGGCAGGCCCACCAGCTTATCAAAATCAACAGGGGTATCAGTCCACCCAGCAACCCCGGGGAACACAACAACAAACAGAGCCGGGGGCTCAACCCAATGGCGATGACGGGGGCACAATAAAACAAGCCTCTAGTGAACAGGTTGAGGATCAAGTAAGTCCAAACTCAGTCAAGCAACAGGCCAACCAAGCATCACGCCGGGAAGGCCACTATACCATAGAAGATTATCGGCGCCCCTCCAATCAGCAGGACTAATCAGCCGCCAACAGACGGAGTTTTTCTTTTTTTTAAACCCTTGACCTTTGTGGAAAAGTCTGTGTATAACTAACTACAGCATAAGCAAAAGCTGTCCGCGCAAACAGAGTTTAAAATCAATCGACTGCTTTCTTGAATAGTAATTGAACGTTTTGCTTCCTACCCATTCACCTAGTTAAATTCATTGTTTGTGGTGACGAAAGGCCTCAATGCTTCAAACAAATCGATCTTAAACAATCTTTGACCAACAAACTATTTAAAAAATTGCTAGAATAAATCGAAACCAATCATGCCAAATCAATCTCTTAGTTCAGCGGAAGTACAAAAGGTTTGGGAACAGGCTCGGCAAGAACTAAAGCTGCAGCTATCATCTGCTGCATTCAACACTTGGGTTTTAACCAACCCCCTAACAGAAGTGGAAATTTATGATCAACACAAAGCCAAGGGAATTATCTCTACTCCCACAGCCTTTCATGCCACCAATTTAAAAAAGAACTTATTTAGTCAACTAAAATCTGCTATTGAAAAGGCTTTAAATAAGCAGGTAGAGCTTGACTTCAAAGTCCAAGACCCGGCTGAGCTAATTGCCAAGCAAAAACAAATGACTCTTTCACAAAAACAAAGAGAGGGTAAAAAATCTCAAACAAGCGCTTTTTCCCAACTCAGACAGGCATCTTCATCCAATCAAAATTTTAACCAAGCCACCTCAGCTAACCGGCCGGACGGCACGAGTTCACCTAGAGTTGAGGAACTTTTTTCCGAAAACAATATTCAGGCCATGAGTCAAGATCGAGCCTTAACGGCTGCCAAAAGAGCTGGCTTGCGGCTTGATTACAAGTTTAAAACATTTGCTGTTTCCGGCAGCAATGAAATGGCGCATGCTGCTGCGACAGCTGTTTCGAAAAACCCAGGACAGGCGTACAATCCCTTATTTTTATACGGAGGAGTTGGGGTAGGAAAAACTCACCTTATGCACGCCATCGGGCACTCCATTTTACAAAGAGACCCCAGTATCAGCCTTATTTATTGCACAGGAGAAGAATTTACTAATGAAATTATTAACGCCATTCGTAGTAAAGATGCCATCAAGTTTAAGAAAAAATACAGAAATGCAAGAGTTCTATTGATAGACGACATTCAATTTATAGCCGGAAAAAACACTGTTCAAGAAGAATTTTTTCACACCTTTAACGCTTTAACTAAGATGTCTTCTCAAATAGTTTTAACCTCTGATCGCCCACCCCATGAAATAAAACCCTTGGAAGACCGGCTAAAATCCAGGTTCGAAGCTGGTTTAATGGTTGATATTCAGCAGCCTTCTTTGGAGCTGCGCACAGCTATTGTTTTAATTAAGGCGCGAGCCAGCTCAATATCTTTGCCAATTAATTTAGCAGAAATAATCGCACAAAATGTGGACAGTGCTCGCAAAATTGAAGGTATTATCACTACCATTCGCTCGGAATTTGAGCTAAAAAATAAAGAAATTGATGCAGATTTAATTAATACGATTATTGCTAAAGAAAAGTCTAATCACGGCGGCTTCAAAATTAAACTCAGACCTCAAAAGCTTATCAAAAAAGTTTGTAATTATTATCAGCTAAAACAATCGTCTGTAAAAGGCAAAAGTCGTACCAAAGACCTAGTACACGCTCGACACATGGCTATGTACTTATTGAAGGCCGATCTAGATATGTCCTATGTTGAAATTGGTAAATGGTTTTCCAACCGAGACCATACTTCGGTTATGCACGCTAAAGATAAAATTGAAAATCTCTTAGATTCCAATGAGGATGTGTTACGCGAATACGAAGAATTAAAAAGCTCTTTAATTAAAATTTCTGCCTAAGCATCAACTTAAGTTTAAAACTTGTTTAGATTTCTAAATTAAATACTTAGTTTTCCACTAATGTGAAAAACTCTGTTTAAAACCCGGTAGAAAAACTGTGCAAATGAGTCGAATAAATTTTTGTAAGTGTGGAAACCTTTTTGTTTTCCTCATTCTTTTACTCGCTCTTTACACAAAATTATTAACCTTTTAAGCTCAGTTTTCCTTTGCGAATTTAAAAACAAAACCAGACTTAACTTAAAAAATTATTCACTTTTACACAGGGCCTAATACTACTATTACTATTTTAATTAAATATAATATTAGTAATATAGTAAAAGCCCACAGTGAAAATAGGAAAATTATAAATCAGCGAATTATTTTTTATGGCCATGAAACTTTCTCTAGACTTACCAGCTTTGCAATCTGCTTTAAAATTCATTCAAAAAGCTATCCCCACTAATCCTCAATTACCAATTCTCTCCTCTATTAATCTAGAATTAAAAGACTCAAAATTAACATTAGCGGCCACAGATCTTTATTTAGGAATAAAAGCCACAGTGCCGGTAGATTCCAAAAAAGAGCTAAACTTAGTTGTTCCCGGAGACACCTTTAAAGACTTAATTAATTCTTTTAGTGCTGATAAAGTTGAGTTTGAAGTTAATGAGAAACAGCTTAAAGCCAGCTTTAATCAAAGTCAGATTAAAATACCAATCCAAGACGCTCAGGATTATCCGGATTTTCCAGAGGTAAATGGGCAAACACTAACTATTTCCAGAGAAGTCTTAGAGGAAATTAAAAATCTAGTGAGTTTTGCTCCTAGCACAGACCAAGCCCGACCAATATTGACAGCTGTTATGCTTAATTTCAGTCCGGATGGATTGGGAGTTGTTGGCACGGACGGTTTTCGTTTAGCCATGCTTAATTATCCGGACGTAGTTACGGAGACAGAGCAACAGTTGTTAGTTCCAACCAAGGCTTTTGCCGAAGTTTGCCGCATAGCTAATCAAACTCAAGTGAAAAAGATTAATCTGCGAGTTTCTCTAGAGTTAAAACAGATTAAATTTAATATCGGGGACTGCGAGATTTTTGTAAGATTAATAGAGGGGGATTATCCACCATACAAAAAAATTATTCCGGATGGATTCGAACTCAAACTTAATTTAGACGGAGAAGAATTGAAGCAAGAACTGCAGAGAGCTTATGTTTTGGCCAAAGAAGCTTCAAATATTATTAAATTTGAGATTGATTCGAGTCAGCTTACCATCACTTCTTCATCCCCGTCCTACGGAGAATATCAAGGAAAAATTGCGATCAACAACTCAAGTAAAGAAAAGAAGGAAATTGCTTTTAACGCCAACTATCTGTTGGATTTTTTAAATAACGTTAAGCCTGAGGAAGTCGAATTTGCTATGAATGAAAGCCTAAAACCGGCGCAATTTACAATAAAAGGCAGCGAGAATTTTTTGTATATTGTGATGCCTTTCAGAGTTCAAGAGTGATACTCGGGTTGCAGGTTTAAGAATTTATATATCAAGGTAGATGTTAAATTTAATAATCTAACTCTCCCCTATCTCAACTCCTCAAACTAATGCTATAATACCCGCCTATGCCAAAAAGAACTTATCAACCACATACTAAGAAAAGATTAAGAACGCACGGATTTTTAGCTAGAGCAAGAAAATCTTTGAGGGTAATTAAAAAACGTAGACAAAAAGGAAGATCTAAATTAGCTAAGTCAGAAAATAAAAGATATAAATAAATTGCAGCATGCTGCCGAAAAAATCCCGGTTAAATTTAGCAAAACCGCAAAATCAAAGAATTTTTAAGGCTGCACGTAAAACCAGCTCACATTTTAAGGTTTTTTATAGACCTTCTAAGCGAAAAATATTTAAAGCGGCGGTGGTGATACCGATCAAGCTTTTTCGAAAAGCCGCCTGGCGCAATAAGTGGAGAAGAAAAGTATATGCTCTTGTTGAGTCTCATCAAATCTGCAAACTACCTGTAGAATTAGCTCTGGTTTGCATTAAGGTTTGGAAAAACGATGAGGACTGGTTGCTTATAAAAAAAGATTTAGAAGAAAAACTGAATGAAATTAGGCAAGAAGTTTTAAAAACAAATAGTCAATCGCAATTATGAAGCATTTAATTTATCAGCTTTATCAAAGATTGAATTATATTAAACACTGGTTTTTAACAGTTAACTTTGGGGCAACTAGCTATTGCAAACATAGTCCGAGCTGTAGTCAATATACGTTTAATCAAATACAGGAAAAAGGCCTAATTAAAGGAGTGTTTAATGGCTTTAAGAGAGTGCTAACTTGTTATTAAAACATTAACTCATGTTACAACAATTTTTTACTATTATTTTGACCTCACTATACTCTGTTGTTGGCGACTTAGGTATCTCAATCATAGTGATGACATTATTGATTAGGTCGTTACTCCTCCCTCTCACGCTGCCTAGTCTCAAAGCTCAAAAAAAGTTGAAAAAAATCCAGCCCAAATTAAATAAGTTGAAAAAGAAACATAAGGGCGACAAACAAGCCCTGCAGCAAGCTCAGGCTGAGCTTTATCAAAAATACAATGTTAATCCTCTAGCAGGCTGCCTGCCTCAAATTGTTAAAATTATTGTTTTGTTGGGTTTGTATCGAGCCCTGAACAACTTTTTAGGCAACGGTCAAATTGACGGTGTGGCTGTTGACACTCAATTTTTGTGGCTAGACCTTACTCAACCTGATCCCACCTATGTTTTACCCGCACTGGCAGGATTAGTGCAATTAATTTTGTCCCTGATGATTTCTCCAGGGGGAGAAGTTAGGGATATTGTGCCCAATGAGGCTAAGAGTAAAAAGATTCAACAAGAAAACAAGGATGAAGAAGATACGGCGGAAATGGCACAAGCCATGCAGCAGCAAATGATTTATATTATGCCTTTTATGACCGCCTTTATTGCCACCCGGTTTCCAGCCGGACTAGCTCTTTACTGGGTGATGACAAACTTATACAGCATTGTTCAGCAGTATTTTATTTCTGGCTGGGGAGGCTTAAGCAAGTATATGCAAAGACTAAGATTAAAATTAAATATTTAATTATTAGAGACAGTAGTTAAAACATGACAATCCAAGATTATTTATACAAAACAACTAGTTTTATTGGGTTAAGCAAAGATGAAATAAAGATTGAGGCCGAAGAGAAAGAGGACCGAGTTGAGGTGGGTCTAATAGTTCCGGAAGACAAAGCTAGTCAGTTTATTGGGGTTAAGGGACGTAATTTATATGCTTTGCAGCATTTAATTAGGCTGGTTTTTAGAGATGAATATCCTAATAAGAATGTAGTGTTGGACATTAACCAATACAGAGGTGAAAAGGAAGAGCAATTAATCAACGAGGCACTGAGGGCAGCCAGTAAGGTGCAAGAGACAGGCCAGGAAGAAGTTTATCGCAATCTCAACTCCTATGAGCGCTACCTAATTCACTCAGCTATTGCTGAAGCAGATGACCTGTCTGATGTTGCTACTTATTCAAGTGATGTGAATGAACAGCGCTGGTTAACAATTTGTTTAAAAGAACACGCTCCACAAGAATAAGTTATAAAGATTTTGATTTAAAAATGCTCAAAACAAACGTTAAAAAGGAATCATCCCAAATCACGATCTACACAGATGGAGCATCAAGGGGTAATCCCGGACTAGCGGGCGCAGGCGTTGTTATTCAGTTTTTAAATACCACACATAATCTAGCAGTATTTTTAGGCAAAAAAACAAACAATGAAGCAGAATATTCGGCGTTTTTAATCGCTTTGCGATACATTCTCCGGCTTTTAAGCGCGAATGGGAAAAAACAGCCACTAAACGTCTCCAAAGTGGTTTTTAAACTAGATTCTAAGTTAGTAGTTAAACAAGTGAACGGTGAATGGAAAATTAAAAATGAACGCATGCAAAATTACGTAAGCCAGGCCCGTCACTTAATTCAACAAATCCCCTACCCCGTTGAAATAGCCTATGTGAATCGTGGTCAAAATGAATCCGCTGATTGGCTGGCAAATCAAGCAATTGAAGTAGTGTAATAATATTTTTTTATTTCATTTTTTCCTTAGTCTTGTAAAACTCTGCCCCGGCTTTCCAAAATATGCTAAGCTCATATTATGTCCAGCTTGCGAACACAGTTAGCGGATCAAGACTTATCGGTTTTGGTGATAGGAGATAATTCTTTGGTGGCGCAATCCGTTATTCAAAAATATCAAGAGCAGTCTCTTCAAACTGAATTTTTGGATATTACCAACCCCCATCTTTTAAACAGATTGCAGGAATTGTTCGAAGGGCGGCAAATTTATAAAACGGTTTTGATTGTGGGGTTTCAAAAAATTAATTTGGAAGCCTGGCTAAAAGTCCTGGATTTTTTAAAAGAAGCTACACATCCACTGTTTTTTTTAATCAGAGTTTCAACTAGAGTTCGGACTAATTTTAAAATAGCTGCTGAGTGGAAAAAACATCTTAATAAAGAAAAAGAGTTGTTGAGCCGCATCCTTCAACTTAAAAACAAGAAAAAAATTATCGCTGGCAGAGATGTTTTTACTGAAAGCCATCTCCACTACCCCTTTAGGTTTTTCTTTAAAATGGATAAAAATGAGGTTTGGCTGGATCCGGGTATTTGTTTCACTCCGCAAACCGAGAGGGACTTCTTTTCTGTCGTGGCTCAAGAACTGCTTCGACCCAACGAAAAAAACTATATTGTTGAAGGTGAGAAAATTGATTCTAAAGAATTTATATCTAAATTTATTCCTATATATCAATCTTTTTATAAAAACAAAAAAGAGATAGTTCAAGCTAAGACCAAATCGATTGAGCTAGATTTAAACCCCTACAACTTTATTCAAGTTAGAACTCAAACAAGCTGGGATCAGATTTTTAAAGCCCTGTGTCGGGATCTACCAAGATATCAATTAAGGGTTTTAGCACAGGAGTGTTTTGAGTTTAAGCGTGAAATTAAGCAACAACCTGATCAACCAAATGACCAAATCGGCCCAACTCAATCAGAGCCGTTGGTTGACCAACCCGAGCCCTCAGGCATTCAAGAGGATTTTCTTCAGAATAAAGCCCAAGTTATTAAGAAAGAGCTAGAGCCAATAATTTATGTTAAATCAGAGCAGCGCCAACCCAAACAGGCCGCCACAGGTCAGACTACTGAGCCTTTCCAGGCTAATCGATTAGGAAAAGTCCCCACCACTCCACCCAACTCACCTCAATTTAAAACCGAGAAAACTAATGTTGAGTCAAAACCCAATCCCAAAATTAAAAAAGAGACCAATGCAGTCAATGAAGCCAATCAAGTTGATGAAAAAATCAGCCGCATTTTTACTCAAGAAAGAACTAAACAAAAAACACGTCGCCGCAGCGAAAAAATAAATTTTTTAAGCATTGTTCAAAAGAAAAGTCGTCATAAAAAAGTGGTTTTTTGGATGGGGCTAGCCCTCGCCTCTTCGGGAATTTTAGCCGGATTGAGCCTGGGAACCTTGGTTATTAATTATAATCTAACTCAAAAAAGAGCTATCTCCAACTTAGAGGCGTTTCAACAGGAGGAATTTAACAAAATCGGCTTCTCAAAGACCCTGGGAACACAGGCTAAACTAATGGGAAAGATAATAAATTTAGACATAATAAAACAAAGCAAAAGCCTAACTGATTTAAACCAAAACCTAGTTGCAGTTGGTGAAAAACTAATTCAGTCAGAAGAGTTAAGCCAGCAAATTTTTAGCCACTTGTTGTCTGCTGATTCCAGCACCAATCAAGACCAAGTTGATTTGAATAAAGCAGAATCCAAACAATCTTCAACATCAGGGCCCGACCCAAAAAGTATTGATGCTTTAATTAAATCTAAAACAGAGGTTGACCAGAAATTAGTTCAAGAGCTTTCTTTGGTCCAGTTAGAAGTAGCCAGTCAGCAAAACGGGTACTCCCACCTTAAGCCGGATTTGCAAAAAAAACTCAGTCAAACCGAAAAGCAACTCTCTCAAATCAAGAGCAAAACATCTAACGCCAACGCAATCAACCCCCTGCTACCGGAAATTTTAGGCTTAAGTGGCAAAAAAGTTTATTATCTTGTTATCCAAGATGACCAAGAGCTGCGACCCACCGGTGGTTTTTTACAAGCCCTGGTCTCAATTACTTTGGAGAACGGCCAGATTATTGACCAGCGTTTTATAAATGTTAATCAACTAGATAATAAAGTAATGGGCCAACTCAACCCTCCTCCAGAAGTTGAGTCATTACTTGGCGAGAGCCGCCTTTATTTAAGAGACTCCAACTGGGATCCCGACTTCTCCGCAGCCGCTCAAAAAATTGTTTGGTATATTCGCGAAGGAACTAATCAGCCCGTTGATGGCCTTGTCGCGGTTAATTACCAACATCTTAAAAACATTCTACAAAAATTGGGGGAAATTACGGTTTTAAAATATGATGAGTCGGTTAATGCCGCCAATCTGTATGATCGTCTACAGCACCACGCCACCGAGGAAAAAGAAGAGCTGCTTGAGGACAATTTTCAAATTATGTTGTGGCAAACAGTTTTAATTGAATTAAAAAAAGCCCCAATAGAAACCCAAGCATCTGTCTTGAGTTCATTGACTGAGCTGTTATCCAATCAACAAACACCTCTCTACTTTAGTGAAGAGGGTGTGTTTCAAAGCATTGAACAACTGGGCTGGTCCGGCGGGTTGATTAAGCCAGAATGCCCGGCAAACTTTAGCTCTAGCTGCAAAGTGGACCACATCTATTTAGTTGAGGCCAATATAGGCATTAATAAGGTCAATCCATATGTTAGTCGACAGCAGTCTCATCACATTGAAATCGGCGAAACACAAGTGCAGCATAGACGGCAAATTGAACTAAACAATAAGTCTCATTCTCAGGTTTGGCCCCTGGGTGATTACAAAGTTTACTTAAGGTTTTATCTGAACAGTGATGCTCGAATTGAGTCGGTCTTAATAGATGATGAAGAAGTATCCGCCGATGAAATCTTGGAATACCTGGATCACAACCGTAAAGTAGTGGGGGTGGTTTTAGAGGTACCTTCACAAAGTAGTCAAAACCTAACACTACTCTACTCTACACCACATCAAGTTGGAAAGGGAGATTCGTACTTTTTCTTTGACCAAGCACAACCCGGTGTTGCATCGAGGCCGGTATTAATCAGCTTGAGCTATCCCCCATCTCTTAGGGCTGAGCTAGTGGCCCCTCAAGTGGAATATGAGCAAACTCAGGTTCTCACCAGCAGCAATAGCGGCAACGCCTATTTAGTTGTAAAGTTTGACAGATAATTTCAAGCTAATTTTGTTCTACTTCTTCTATTAGTTGTGTTTTAAAATTGACGGCTTAATCCCCAATTCGTTAATTGAAAATTCTTTAAAAAAATTAAGATTTTTTAAAGATTATTTTCGGGTTTTTACTAACGATTTTAGCCATTTTCCAGAGGTCACGTGAAAAAAACACAAGTTAACCTATTGATATACTTTTGTGTAACAGATACATATTTAGTAAGATTTTTTGACAAAATTATAAAAGGTTGTCCAGATTATACACTTGTTATCTTTTTGATTCACTTAATTCAACAACTTAAGAAATAAATGTAAAGTTTGCAAATTTAACACAACCACATCTTTAAAGGATTTTCCGCGTTGATTTCGGGTCTTTAGGCAGGCTGGGAGATAACTTAGTAAGAAAAAAGGATCCGGCAGTTTTTTCTAATTAGAGATTCGGCGTCGAAAAGCAGGTCATACCACATTCATTTTATGCCATTTTATGGCAATTCCGCAAACAACTTTCACCGGCTTGATTTTTTTTTGTTATAATATGAAGCCTGGGTTTGAAGATTAGAAAAAATTATGAAAAAACATTCATTAACCGTCAACAAAAGAGACCTTTCACAAAATCTTAGTCTTATTCGAGGGAATGACAGAATTCCTGGCAATATTTTTGGACCAAAAATAGATTCTCAGGCGATACAGTTTGAATCAAGAGATTTTGTGGATCTTTTCAGTGAAGTGGGGGAGTCTGCCGTAGTCTATCTGCGGCTTGATAAAAAAGAAGTTCCGGTCATGGTTGATGAGGTGCAGATCAATCCCATTACGGATGACCCAATTCATGTTAGTTTCAAAACGATTGATTTAACCGAAAAAGTTGAGGCGCAAATCCCAGTAGAACTAATCGGCGAATTTGAGCTTCCAGAAGCTGTGTTGGTTACCGTTAGAGATGAAATTGAGGTTAGAGCTTTACCAACAGACCTGCCTGAAAAGTTTGTGGTAGATGTTGGGGGCTTAGATGAGGTCGGTCAATCAATTACTTTAGCTGATTTAGATTATGATAAGGAAAAGGTGGAGATTGTGGTAGGGGACGAGGGCATGGATGCACCAGTGGTTTTGGTGCAGGAGGTTGAAGAAGAGCCGGAAGAACCGGAAGAACCAGTTGAGACCGAGATTATTGGAGAAGAAGCTGAAGAAGGGGAAGAGGGGGAGGCTGTTGAAGCTGCGGGGGTTGAGGGCGAGGGTGTTGAGAGTCCTGAACCAGCCGAAAAAGAGGCTGCTGAGGATGAAAAACAACAGCAATAGCCCAACCGTGTTGTTTTAAGAAATTTTATCAATTTTTTATTGGGGCTCTCCGTTTGTATTTCCGCTTACAAAACCTTTCCAATTGGGGTCAATTTCCCTAGCGGTCTTTAGGTGTAGTTCGAATTTTTCACGATTATTTAATGCCAAGTTGAGCAGCGCTAAGTTAATGAGGGCATCACGATGTTTGGCGATCATTGTGCCGCCTTTCGAATACTTTTCAACTTCTTGTTTGAGTTGGTCTATCTCTGCCGAAATTTGATAAGTGTTTAAAGGCTTAGTTTGTAAGCTTTTTTGAACTTCTTTTTGATACTCTTCCCTTGGTAGAAGTTGGGGGAGAGGGGGTTGTAAAGCCGGTTGAAATAGGATCAATAGAGCTTGGATAAAAAGAAATAAATATAAAATGATTAACGTCCTATATTTTTTAAATATATTAATAAATTGGTAATAAATCAGGCATAAAATAAAATAAAAATTATGAAAGAGTAGGCGAATACTTAAAATAGATAATTTAAAAAGACGGGGCATGATGAGGTTAATATTCTGAATTTTTGGGCGCGGATTTAAAAATTATTAATTTTTTTTAGGCCAGGACTGCAAAATTAAAAGACCATCGTCGCTTAGGCCTTCCTCACTTAAAGCAGCCCACAATTTTTCTGTGATAAAAGGCATAAAAGGATGAAACAGTTTTAAAAAGGTTTTTAAGCCGGTTAGCAGGGCTGTTTGAGAGAGTTTATTCTGTTTAGCTTGCTCAATACAGTCGTCACAAAACCAGTGCCAAAATTCATTGTAAAGAGTTTCTGCAGCTAAACCTACCTTATATTGCTCAAGCTGTCGAGTTGTTTCGTCTATCAGCTTTTTGAGCCGCTGGTAATATGCTGCGTCTAGTTCCAACTCAACGTTGTTCTGTAGCTTGCTTTGATCTAGATTTAACAAAATAAAACGCGTAGCATTCCAGATTTTGTTAGTTAGATTGCGGGCGGCTTTAAAATCCGGATGTCCGACTGATTTATCTAAACCAGGAGTAGAGCGGATCACCAAAGCCATGCGTAGAGCATCGGCGCCGTATTGATCTGTAATCTCAAGAGGATTGATAACATTGCCCTTGCTTTTACTCATTTTTTCCCCCTTTTCGTCTCGAATCAAGCAGTGTAAATATATGTCAGAGAAGGGAAGTTGGCCGGTTAAATAATAACCCATCATCAACATGCGCATCACCCAGAACATCAGAATGTCGTAGCCGGTTTCCATGAGATTTGTGGGATAGAAGCGTTCAAAGTCGCCTGGCTTGTTGTTCTGCAGGGCAATCACGGGCCACTGACTTGAAGAAAACCAGGTGTCAAAAGTATCAGTTTCTTGAATATAGTTTTCACCAGGAGAGGAGAGGCTTACTTCATAGGCGCTGTTTAAGGGGGCGCTTAAACTTTGTAATCCATTTTTAACTTCTTCGAGCTTTGTTTTCTTGAGTAGCTCCTCAAGTTTTCCACTGAGCTTTTCCCCATGTGGATTAATATAAACCACCCTAATATCCGGGTTTTTTTCTACTTGATACCACACTGGCAAACGGATTCCCCAGACAATTTGGCGGCTGATGTTCCAGTCATCCAATATTTCCAACCAATGAGCCAAAATTTTATCGTGCCCGGCTCCGTATACTCTTATTTTTTTCTCTTTGAGGGCTTTTTGAATAGGCGCAATTAGTGGTTTAGTTTTAATATAAAATTGAGTGAGAGGCAGCGGTTCAATTGGGCGCTTACAACGATAACAGACACCCAGTGTGTGCTGGTAATTGTTATCTATTTTTTCTAATAAATCAGCCTTTTTTAAATCAGACACAACTTCTTCGCGGGCCACATGAGCTTTTTGGCCAGAGTAGGGGCCTGCTAATTCCGTGAGCCGCCCTTCGTAGTTTATAGTTGTCTGCGGCTGTTGGGGAATTTCGTCTTGATGTTTTTCCCAAACATCAAAATCAGCCTGATCGTGATAAGGAGTGATTTTAACCACCCCGGTGCCAAACTCAGGGTCAACAAATTCATCTGCGATTACAGGCAGCTGATATGTTTTAAACAAGCCCTTGGTTTTAATGGTTTTTCCTATATATTTTTGATAGCGCTCGTCTTGAGGATGAACAGCCAGCGCAATATCTGCAAATTTTGTTTCTGGCCTAGTGGTGGCCACGGTTAGGGGTCCATATTTAATGTAATAAAGCTTGGTGGTTTGTTCTTGGTGGTCAATTTCAAGTTCACTAAAACCAGTGCCACACTTGGTGCAATAGTTAACCAGCCGATAGTCGCGGTATACCAAGCCGTCATCATTAAGTTTTTTAAAGTTTTTGAGCACGCTTTCAACAATGTCATCATCGAGGGTAAACTTGTAACGACTCCAATCGCAGCTAGCTCCCAGTTTTTTAATTTGGCCGGCAGCAACATCTGATTTTTCTTGAACATACTTCCAAATTTTTTGAAAAAGGGTCTTGCGATCAAAATTAAAGCGAGATCGATCTTGTTTTTGCAGCTTTTTTTCAAAAACATATTGAGTTTCGATCCCGGCGTGGTCCGCACCCGGTAGCCAAAGAGTGTCATCCCCCAGCATGCGGTGATAGCGGATTAGGGTATCCTCAATTGAAACAAACATGGCGTGACCGATGTGTAGCGGATCATTGGCGTTAGGGGGAGGCATAATAATACAAAAGCTTTTGTCTCTTGTTGCCCGGTGGTTGTCGGGATTAAAAACGCCGGCTTCTTCCCAACGCTGGTAGATTTCTTGTTCGTGCTGGTGGTGGTCGTAGCGTTTTTCCATAAATAATGCGGGTTGAGCAAAGCAGGCAAGTCTAATTCAGCCATTAAGCTTTTTAGTTAAAAACAAGCTTTGAAGCCTGGCGCAATTTTATCATGAGTTGAGAAAGGGTTTAAGATTGAGTTTTGCTGAATAGATTGGGCCTTGTGGGTTCGGTGCTTAGTCAACCACTCGGTTTTTTGTGATTGTGATATAGTGTGTTCAAGATGGAGAGA
>CAZSQY010000007.1:0-26790 GCA_964609285.1 uncultured Pseudomonadales bacterium | reverse complement strand
GTCGAACCTGGCCTGCGAGATTATGAGCCTCGCGTGCACCGTACACTATCCCGCGTTGTTCTGTTAAGAGTAGTTATTATACAGTAAAGTTTTTGATATAATCAAGGACTCTTGTTTTTAAAAAAAATGACTACAAGCTCAGCATCTAAAAAATGCGGCCTCGAAACAACCATAATTTAAATAAACACATGCAGTTTCGCGAGCAAATTTTTTAGATGCTGAAACCCGCCAGGGTAGCTCAGTCGGTCAGAGCATCGGATTCATAAACCGAAGGTCGTGAGTTCAAATCTCACCCCTGGTACACTTAAGCCGGTTTCTTTAACAAGGCTCCAACTGTTTTCCAGAATAAATAAACACCTTGATCGCTCACTTCTATTCTACTTTGTTGCTCCAAAGGTTGATAAACATTCATTTGCTTTAAAACACCTTGCAAGCGCAGCCACTCAACAAACTCGGCTGCCCTAAAAGCGTTATTGGGCACTAAAACTCCGCGCCAATGCCGGGCCTGACTTAATAGATAATCAGAAATATTCTGGTTATTTTCTGATAACTCCCATAGCTCTCGCTGCACATCTTGATCCGGAATTAACTGATGCTTGCGCATAAAATTAAGATTATCATACTCCTGCCGACCCACCGGCTCTGAGAATAACATAATAGCTCCTCCCCGTTGAACCGGATCCAACAACACCTTAAACGCTTGTTCACTCGGCTTAGTAATTTCAAGAGCAATCACTTCTTGTTGATAAACTTTTTCATAGTAATTCACCACTTTGTGATCATTCTGAGCCGGATAAATTTGAACAGAGGGCTTTTGCGCCATATTAAACAAAAACTGCTTAGTGTGAGGGGAAAAACGAGAAATGATAAAAAACTGATAACGCTGCGATATTTCTTCCAACCGATTCATAAAAGTAGCAAAATAATTTAAGCCCACCGCTGCCCCAGAAATCGGAATTGCTAAGCTGATTGGTTGCTGTGATTGAGGATTAAGCTGCTTTTGTTTGTAGGCATATTCCTCATGAGTG
Organism: uncultured Pseudomonadales bacterium; assembly: GCA_964609285.1. Taxonomy (GTDB): domain Bacteria; phylum Patescibacteriota; class Microgenomatia; order UBA1400; family PJMF01; genus CAZSQY01. The sequence continues at coordinate 25,762 of CAZSQY010000007.1, read as the reverse complement.
AAATTTACCATTAATTTGGGGTTGAGTGGATAAGGCAAAACTTTAAACTTAACCGGCCGAAACCCCTTGCGTCGGCGGTAATGATTCAAAGCCTCTTTAGTTTCTCTACTAGGCACCACAATTAAATCTGCCCCAGGTACGAACCAAATTGGCTGGGGTGTGTCATCTGTCACCTGCACTACTAAAAAAAGTTTAATTTTTTTCTTAATTTCAAGCCGCTTTTTAATAGAGGCTAACTCATGAGCTAGGCCAAAATGAGTGGCAATGATTAAAACTTGTTCGGGCTTTTCAATATGCTGGTCAATCAATAAAGACAATTGATTATAAAGTTTTTTATTGCGCTGCCTCAGATGATTTCGGTAAAAATAAGTAAAAATTTCTTGAGGCGCGCCTTGCTGCACCCATTCCATGATGCGGCGTAAAAGAGGATGAATGCTGGTAATCCGATGCAGCCAAGTGATGCGCCTATCATCTGCACCTAAAATTAGAGGCTTAACAGGTTTGGGCAGCCCCTCATACAAAGCATCAGTCACCCGTAAATGGCCCAAGCCGGCCGGGGCGTAAGTAAAAATCGTTAAAAGGGAATCACTGACTAAAGAATTATTTGGAACTTCATTATCCTGGGCAGGCATATTTTTAATTATACATGCAATAAAAAAGCAAAGAAAATGCTTTATTTATTCATAGCGCAGGGCATTCAAAGCAGAAATGTGTTTAGCTCGTTTGGCCGGATACAAGCCGGTAACAATTCCTACTAAAATAGCTAAGAAAATAATCACAAACACAAAACCCAAAGGAATTAAAGACACGTCCATCCAGCCCACTCCCTTGGCTAAAGAAAAAATAGATAAAAGAAAACTTAACAACTTGCCGGCAACAAAACCCAAAACCAGACCAAGCAAACCACCTAAAAGCCCCATAGTTAAGGACTCAATTAAAAACAGTTCTTTAACCTCAGTTGATTTCATGCCCAAAGCCTTCATCAGCCCCACTTCGCGAGTTCTTTCTAACAAGGAAATTGTAAGAGTGTTAAACATACCGAGCGAAGCTACTAACAGCGCAGCCATACCCAGCAAACCTAGCAAAAGTCTAGTGGTAGCAAAAATATTTTCAATTTGATCGACTGTATCTACTACGCTGCGAGTCACATACCCCATGGCCTCGATTTTCTGTCTCGCTTCAGGCAAAACTTGTTGAGTAGAAGCCACTAATTTAACTTGCTGATAATTAACAATCCCTAAAGATCTTAAGTCTAAAAAAGGAACATAAAACATAGGGGTTTTGTCTCCGGGAATAATACCCACAATGGTATATTCACTAGGAACCGATTCTATTTTTTCTCCCGCCTGGCCCAACGCTTTACCCATCACAATAAAACTAGCCTCAAACTTTTCGCCCAAGGCTTGGTTTTCAGATAAACCTAAAACATTAAGCAAGGCTCGATTCACCACAGCTTGACGTTGCGCTGAATCAGACAGAGTAATTTTTTGAACTGATTCTTGGTTAGTTTGAGCAGAATCAGTAGCTAACTCAACCCAATCAATTCCGCTGTCAGTAATGTTAACAGCTTGATTTAGCTGGCTAGCATTGGCAGCATCAGTTGCTATATTTTGCTCATCACTGGTTCCTAAAACAGAACCGGCAGCCTGAACTTGGGGGTTGGGAGTGGTTGTTAAGCCAAGCTCAGCAATGTAGCCAGTTGTTTGCAGCTGCTCACCTTGCTCTCCCAGCACAGGCTGATATTCCCCCAAGTCGTCTTTTTGCCACACAAATACTGAAGTTTTAATCCAGTACCCTAAATCTTGGCCCTGGGAGGTTTGGGCCACCTCACCGGCATTGCTGCCACTAAAGGCTGAACCATAAACCTTTTCTCCTAGTAACTGACCCTCAGGCCGTTTGGTATAACCTAAAATTTTAGAATTGGTACTTGGGGATTCCCGTACCCTGAGCCAGACATGTGGTTCAATTTCAACTTGCACTTCACCCAGGGGTTGACCAAGCTCGGCTTGAATGGTTTTAACTCCCGCCACTTGGCCCAACGATTCACTGTTTACACTGCTGGTTTTACCCTGTTCAAAAACCGCCTTAGCTAAATCTTGGCTTTTAAAAATCTCGCCCCGGACTGGTTGAATGGCTGATGTTTCTAAATACTGGCTAGTAACACCATAAACAGCCATATCAGACACCGCTTGTTTATAAGATACTCGACCTACCACAGAAATCAAAGGTAAAACTTGTTCAACTTCTACCAAATTATTAAACTTGGCCAAAGCTTCATCATCAATCACAAGCTGGCTATTGGGCTGGGCAATGACATCAGTTTGTTTTAGTTCTTCTAACCGGGCAACCCGAGATACAACTAAATCCTGCAAGCCATAACCAATCGAGACCAAAAACACAATCGAGCCAATGCCAACCGCCATGCCGCCAATGGTAATTAGAGTTCTTGATTTTTTAGCAACTAAATTCCGCGTTGAAAGCTTAACAAGGCTAAGGCGACTAATTGAATGATTATGGGGCTGATCCAGTTTAGAAGCTAGCGATTGATAAGATTTATAACTAAAACTAGCAAACTGTCTTGCCAAATTACCGGGCATCAACCGTAAAATCCACACAGTCAGTTTATATATTAAATAACCTAAAATTAAAACAGTTAAATCAAAGAATAACTTGATGTATCTTATAAAATTAGTAATTGAATTAATTTTTTTCCGCATGGCTTAACTTAAACTTGTTGAGCTAGTTTAATTTTTTTGCTACGCAAGTTTTTTAAAACTGCTTGTTTTTCTTGCCCCTCATACACACCTTGAATTGAGCCATCAAACATTTCCGCTGCCTTACTAGCAAAGGGCAGGTACTCTAAATCGTGGGTAACCATAACAATCGTCTTGCCTGCTTGATTTAACTTAACTAACATTTTCATTAATTCTTGTCCTGCTTGAAAATCTAGGTTGCCGGTCGGCTCATCTGCAATTAAAAGTTTGGGGTTGTTAATTAAAGCTCTGGCTAGATTAACCCGCTGCTGCTGACCAGCAGATAACTCAGTTGGAATATAGTCAGCCCAATCAACCATCCCAACAGACTCCAGCACTTTTTGAGCTTTATTTTGAGCTGCTACTTCATTTTCGCCCAAAAGCAGCAAAGGAAAAGCCACATTTTGCAACACATTTTGGGATTTAATCCAGTAAGTCTGTTGATAAACCATGCCAATATGTTCTTTTCTAAACCCAGCTGCGGCGTCTTCATCAAAAGCCGTATCTTCACCTTTATATTTGGGATACATTAGCTTACCCAAAACTTTTACACTGCTGCCTGAGGTCGGTGGTTCCAAGCCTAAAATCACATGTAACAAAGTTGATTTGCCACAGCCGGACGGCCCAAAAATAATTAAGAAGTCGCCTTCATCAACGGTTAAACTTACGTCTTTTAAAACTTGGACCGGTTTCTGCGCAGTTTCAAATGACTTATTAGTTTCTTTTAATTCAATGGCAGGGGCAGAACTGTTACTCATATTATTGTCTCAACCCTCCAAAAAAACTAAAGGCTTCACTTAAATTAGTAATCACTAAATCTAGCGCGTTATCAGTTGCTTTAGGTGTAATAACCACCTGATCCACTGACTTAGCCTCATTGCCAGCCTTGTCTTTTGAAATCGCTCTTAGGTGATAAACTTTGCTCGGAGTTAAGTTGCTTATCACCACCAAATGGTTATAAGTTAATTTAGTATCCTGCTGGGTAGTTTGAGGATAACTGGAACCAGTACCTTCACCAAACTCTACTTGAGAAGTAGCTGGTTCGTCAGTATTCCAAGCTACTACCAGTTGGGCAGTCGAGTCCTGCCCAGTGGTGCGATTAGGTGGAATAGTTGAACCCTCAATCGTAACATCGCTAATAGCGGGTGGGCGCGTATCAGTGGCGGTATTAAAAGTTAAAATATCTGAAACGGCTTCGTTACCAATCTTATCTCTGCCCTTAACCTGCAGATTATAAACAGTGTCTGCATAAAGACCACGCACTAGCATTTCGTGCTGGCCAGTTTTTAAAGCCACATTAACTTCATCACGCACAGCGGAAGGTTCATTAGCCGGCCAGTACGTAACAATTGAACTGACATCCGTATTGCTTTGCCAACTAACTAAAATGGTGGGTTGGGCGCTATTTCTAACTTGCTGAATACGAACATTGCTCAAGCGTGGCCGCGGCAAGGTGGTAAAAGAATAAATATCGCCTTGGTATTCTTCATCTTCGCTATCAAATAAATTAACCCGATAAAAATACTTTGTACCGTCTTCTAAATCAGTTAAATCAACACTATAAGTTGTTTCTAAAGCACTCACATTAATCTCTTTTACCCCACCAAAAGTAGTGGTAGGGCCATAATAAATCCGAGCTTTGCTCGCGTCTTTAGAAGTAAACTGAACTATGGCACTGTCCAGATTAATATTGCTAACACTCACTTCCTGCACAGTGGGAGCAGGATCGGTTGAAAAAGAATATTCATCTGACAAACCTGTGTTGCCATCAACATCGGTCCATTTAGCTTTAAAGTAATAAGTAGTGCCAGCTGACAAATTGGATAAAGTGATGCTGTGATCCGTGGTCTGAGCAGATTTAGAGGGTTCTTCTTCATAATACTCGCCGGATTCCGGCCCATACTGCACTTTAGAATCACTGTCCCGATCTGTGCTCCAAGTAATAGTGGCTTGCTTAGTCGTAATGCCAGACACAACCGGTTTGGCTGTTAAACTAGCAGCTTCTGTAAATTTACCAGTTGGGTAACCGGTGGCAGTGGCAGAAACAGCACTGCAGTTATTAGCACTGTCGCAAGCTTTAAGACAATAATAATAATTTTGCTGGCTCAGGCCCACATCGGTATAAGAAGTGCCGGCAGTAGTGCCGATGCGGCTAAAGGCGGAAAAATTGCTCGAACAATCAGTGACGCTAGTACTACGGTAAACGTGATAACTCTCCACTCCGGCTCCTACTTCGCTTGGCTCTTCCCAAGAGATGGCTAGTTTCCAGTTAGAGGTAGCTTTAATTGAAATATCAGCCACATCAAGGCTACGCGGAATTCCAGGAGCAGAAGTGTTGGCTGTAAAATTAATCGAGCTATAAGCGTCATAATTAACATTACCCGCTTCATCTTTAGCTACTACATAAAAAGTGTTAGTACCAGGCTGAGTGGCATAAGATCCAGCGGCTAAACTCAAGTCGCTAGTCCAGCTGCAGTTTAAAGCTGAGGGCACAGTGTTAACTGTGTAACAATAACTCAAACCAGACTCTTGTCCGGTAAATGTACTTGGCGCTTCCCAGCTAAAAGCAAAGCTGTTTTGCTCATTAGTGGCTGGATCAACACTTAAGTTTTGCGGTTCAGATGGAGCTTCGCCTGAATATTTTAAAATGGCACTGACAGCTGTGCTGGTGATATTGCAAGCATTGTCAACAGTGCGCAGATAAAAATTATTTTCCCCGGTTTGCAAGGTATCAAATTCCGGCTCAAGAGCATAAGAAGTAGTGGTAATAATATCATTACAATCTTCTTCACCAGTGTGAAGACTGCCATACCAAGTACCGGCTTCTCCAATTTTGTACTGGTAGCCCTTAATGCCACTGCCTCCAACTGGCAAATCATAGGCAGCATTATCTCCTTCATCTGGCCAATAAATGGTAAAGCTGTCTACGCTGTTGCGATAAGTTTGAGGAGCGGATAAGCCGGCCGGATTCACTGGTGCGGTAGCATCAAGTTTATAAGTGTAAAGAGTATAATCTTCAGCGGGGTCAGTATAAACATTACCAGCAGTATCGTAGGCTTGAACTCGCAAGTAATAGGTCTCGCCTGAGGTTAAACTGCTAGCAGTGTAATATGCTTCTGCCTGAGAAGCCCCATTAGTTTCTGGAATAGCATTTACATCGGTGCCAAAATAAACATAATAACCAGCTATGCCACTAACATAACCGCCGCCTTCGTCAGAGGCTCCGGACCACTCAAAATACGGCTGCTCATGGTTGTACCAGATATCGTCATCAGTTCCCAACTCGCCGTCGGCACCTTCAGCAGAAGTTAGGCCAATAACTTTACTGTCGCTCGCATAACCGCTAGTGGTAGTAGGGTTGGTTGGCGGCTCTGTTTCTTGCACCTGCACCCCATTTTCTCCAAAATCAATCCAACCCGCATCATTTGACCAGCCATAACCAGACCAAATACCAGTGCTGGGATCAATGATCACATTGGCATTAAAATCATTGCCGGAAAAATCAATAAAACCGCCAGTGTTTAGCACATAAGCTCTGCCGGATAAAGCGCCAGTGTCGTAGTCCACCACCACTGGCCCGCCATTTTCACTGTTGTCAAAATCAACCCAACCCAAATCCACACTCCAAGCAAATCCTGATAAAGTACGTAGATTGTTATTATCTGGGTCAGGATCGCTAACAACCACATTGGCCCCATAAGGATCGCTGTCAAAATACAAGCTTTCCCCGGTGTTCATTACTTCTGCTTGTCCAATAACAGGGCTGGAACCAGCACTCAGGGCGTTTTGCGCAAAATAGATACCACCAACCACGGCCAAGCACAACAACAGGACCCAGAATGACAGGTTTCTGATTAATCGCATGAATATATTCAGTATAGTAAAAAATTGACTGGGCCGCCAGGTTTGACAAAATAAAGTTGGCTTTGTTGTTTTCTTACCCTAAACTAGTGGCTGCCTACCATTCCTGTCGTCAACACAAGCAGCATTCTGTTAATGCCTTGGCTTTTAAAAATCACTTATTTAAAAACCTAGCAGCGCTAGTACGCAGTTTGAAGACTTTTCAATATTTTCCATCAAGATCCATTTGTTTCGCCGTCAGCTATCCTAAATTGCGTGAAATTTTTGCAGCAGATTTTAGAGATCGAGTGGTTCATCATCTACTGGTTAACCAATTAGAACCACGCTTTGAAAAACAATTTATTTTTCACTCGTATGCCTGCCGGCAAAATAAAGGCGGCCACTTAGCAGTGAGCCACCTATCTCGATTTTTGCGCCAACTAACCGCTAATTTTTCCCAGCCAGGATTTTATCAACAAATCGATATTAGCAATTTTTTTGCTCGAATCGACAAACCAACTTTGAATACTATTTTAAAACAGCATATTCAGCGCTATTACAACTGCGAACCAAGCAAGCAAAAACAATTATTGTGGTTAACAGAAACCATTATCAATCACGATCCAACTAGCAATTATCATTTAAACGGCAGCGCTAAGCTACACAGAAAGGTGCCTAAACACAAATCTCTTTTTAACCAACCCATAAGTAAAGGCTTGCCGATCGGCAACTTAACTTCTCAGTTTTTTGCTAATGTTTACCTTAATCAGTTGGATCAATTTTGCAAACGACAGTTAAAGATTAGGTATTATTTGCGTTATGCTGATGATGTGGTGATGTTAAATCAAGACAAACAACAATTGCTTTACTGGCAACAACGCATTCAAGAATTTTTACTCCAAAAATTAAAATTAACACTTAATCCCACCAAAACAAAAATAGCTTCAATTTATCAAGGCGTTGATTTTGTGGGCTATCTAGTCAAACCAAATCGCATTTATGTGCGCAACAAAACTGTAAATCAGGTTAAAACCATTTTGAATTGCTTTAATCGAGGTCTGTTATGGGTGCATAACCATCAACGGCAAGAGGCAGTAGCGTTCAAAACAAAGCCAACTCCAAAACAAATTAAATATTTGCAAGCAGCGCTTAATTCTTATTATGGACATTTTAGACAGGCTGATAGTTTTAAGCTAAGGAAACATCTTTACTGGCAGCACTTTGGTACACTAAAAAAATATTTAAAACCAGTTAACAACTATCAACATTTTGTTATAAGAAAATCATAATGACCAAATCCACAAACAAACATCAATTCCCATTAGGGGACAAAGTTTACCAACTACAAAAATATTTACAAAAACTAATCCACAACTTTCGCAAGGAACACAAGTACAGCTTGGGTGAAAAAATTATGCAAAAAAGCTGGGAATTGTCTGATGTGATTTATCAAGCCAATAACTGTCCAGTTAAAACCAGAGCTAAACATATTCAGCAAGCTAGCACTGTTTTTGACCAACTGGAAAACAGAATTAAAATGGCCTATGATTTAAAACTAATTTCTCACAAACAAATGGGGCAAATTGTTAAACAGTCAGAAGAAATTGGTAAAATGCTAACTGGTTGGCTTAAGTGGGCCGAAAAACAATCGGCAAACTAAACATCTATCTCTAACAGGTATACAAAAGGCACCAGCCCAAACTTAAATCCCGGCGCACGCAACGCACAGCGTTGGAATCGTTAGTCTTGTCATTGTTGTTCGTGTTGCCATTGTTGAGATTGACCCTCCAGGCGTTAGAGCTATTATTAGATTGCTCCGTAGACGACCAGAAATTGGAGGTAGTGGCAAACTACCATGACTCTGCCAGCTTGCTGGCCAAACAACATTGCTTAACAAGCAAATTACTTGGCTTCACCAAACAATTAAGCAGGCCTTGCACCTACAGAATTATTTTGAATTTTAATACCCAGCCACAACCAGCTTTAAAAGCTAAGCTGCAGCTAGGTGTGGCAGAACGGACTTAAATTTGGGCCTTGTTTAAACCCCAGGGCCTTGTTTGCAGGTTGATGGCTTAAAATCTCGCCCACTTATAAAGTAACAAATTATCAAAAGAAAATTAAGGAAGCTTTCTTACATACAGCCCAACAAAAAAACACATCCCATAACAATAGACCCGCCTATAAAAATTTTTTAAATTTTAAAGATAAAAGATTTAAATTCTTGTATTTTTTAGTCCCGGCGCACGCAACGCACAGCGAGGGAATCGGTAGTCTTGTCATAGCTGCGCGTGTAGCCATGGTAGAGATAGACCCACCAGGCGTAAGAGCTATTATCTGACCGCTCCGTAGACGACCAGAAATTGGAGGTAGTGGCAAAGGAACCACTAGTTTGATTGTAAATACCATTAATATATGCTTGCTGTAACTCTTTTTGGGTAGGCAAATACCAGTCGGTATAGCCGCCATCAGTTAAATCAGCACACTGATTAATAGAGGCACCGCAATTAGAATCAGTACCATCATAGCTGCCACGCGGATCACTACTATAAAAGGCACAAGTGGTAACAAACTGGTTGCCAGAAGCCTGAGTGCCCTGACTCTCACTCCAATATAAGCCGGTGCGCTCATCCTGCCAAATTTCTGGACTGGCACTTATTTGAGACCAATTTCCCTCTTCACTGCTAGCCGGGCTAGAATAATCATCATAAGTTTGCAAAGATTGCTGGCTGTAATCAATTACCACTGAGCGAATTCTATTCCAGTAAGCTCCCCAGTCGCCCCAGCTACCGGAATCATCGCTGCCCTGACCCATAGCATCTAAATCATCATAAATTTGCTTTATGCGCGAAGTAACACCGCTGTCTGGGGTGCCAGACAATTGCTCCGCCAAGACTGTGGCGCCAAGACCAAGACTAAGACCAAACAAAATTACTAATAAGGGAAGAAGAAGTTTTTTAGAACTAAAAGCAGGTTTGTTGAAAAATGGCATATGTAAAATTTAGTATTACTAAGTGCTTAACTAATATTCAGTATAGCAAAAAGAGGGTAGGTTGTGCAAAGAAAAAGAGGGGTGTAAAAAAATAATTAAGTAAATTTTTAAAGTATTGTGTACATAATTGACACAAAATATTAAACTGATATAATTTTTAATAATCTTATTACTTAAATTTTAGCTAATAAAAAATTATGTTCAAAACCATTAGCGCTCGTTCTGCTAGAAACAATTTCTCAAGCATGCTAGATAAAACGCTTGATAATAGTAAGATAATTATTACGCGCTTTAACCGACCAACAGCTGTAATTACTAGCTTTAAATCATTTAATCCTCAAGAAACTATGTCTGCTGCAGACTGGAAACAGGGGTTTGATCAAATTAAACAGCTAAGGAAAAAAACTACTAAACTCTCTCAAACAAAAGTGGATAATTTAGTAGAAGAAGTGTTGCGGGAGAAATAAAAGTGCGGGTTGTTTTTGATACCAACCTCTATATTTCTTTTTTGTTAAGCAAAGGCAATAGCTCGATTTTACAAATATTAGAAGCTTGGCAAAAAGGTCAATTCGTGGTTCTTTTGAGTCCGGAAATTTTAAAAGAGGTGGCTCGAGTTTTGACCTCAGAAAAAATTAAAAAACTAACAAAGCTAGATAACAAAGAAATAAAACAGTTTTTGAAAAATATTTCCCAAAGAGCCATTATATTTAAGCCTTATAATAATTTTAAAATAATTCAACAAGATCCCACAGATGATAAGTTTTTAAACTTGGCGGTTGATGGTAGCGCTAAATATATAGTTAGCGGGGACCAACACTTATTAAAATTAAATAAATTTAAAAAAATTCATATTCTTAATCCTCAGCAGTTCTTAAATAAAATTAAATAGTTCATTGTAGTTAAACAATTATTAAAACGGCGGCTTTTTAAGCCGCCGTTATTTAATTCCTAGCTTTATACTTTTTCTAATCAGCTTACATCATGCCCGGCATGCCGCCGCCCATTCCGCGAGCTGCAGCTGCTGCAGCTGCTCCACCATCTTCTTCCTCTTCCGGAGCATCTGTCACCAAACATTCGGTGGTCAGAATCATACTAGCAACTGAGGCTGAGTTAACCAAAGCAGCAATTGCTACTTTAGCCGGCTCTATCACACCAGCTTTTTCCAGATCCTCAAACTCATTAGTCAGAGCATTAAAGCCCCATTTAGGATCATCTTTTTCCTTAATTTGACCCAGCACCCAACCGGCATCAACGCCGGAGTTAATCGCCAGCATTCTAATTGGTTCTTCCAAGACAGCTTGCACTAATTCCACACCAGTCTGCTCGTCATCAGATTCAGTCTTAACTTTTTTCAGAGCCTTAGCAGCTTGGACATAAGTCACACCGCCGCCGACAATAATGCCGGTCTCGATAGCAGCTTTGGTGGCTTCCTTGGCATCTTTGACTCTTTCTTGCAAGTTCTTCATTTCGATTTCAGTACTGGCACCAACTTGAATCACAGCCACGCCGCCGGTTAATTTGGCACGGCGTTCTTCTAGTTTTTCAATATCAAAATCAGAAGTAGACTGATCAATCTGTGCTTCAATCTGAGCCACTCGAGCATCAATATCAGTCTGCTTGCCTTTACCACCCACAATGCGGGTGGTGTCTTTGTTAGAACGAACCGTGTCAGCTTGACCCAAATCGTCCAAGGTTGCATCCGATAATTGCATGCCTGTTTCGCTGGTAATAAGATTACCGCCGGTTAAGACTGCAATGTCTTGCAGCATCTCTTTTCTTCTATCACCAAAGCCTGGAGCTTTAACTGCCAAAGCTTTGAACGAGCCGCGCAGCTTGTTCACCACCAAAGTGGTGAGAGCTTCACCTTCAATATCATCAGCAATAATGACTAATGATTTGCCTGCGTTAACAATCTTTTCCAATAAAGGCAAAACATCTTTAATATTGGAGATCTTTTGATCTGTAATTAAGATGTAAGGATCCTCCATCATTGCTTCCATATTGTCTGAGTCAGTTACAAAATAGGGAGAGGCAAAGCCCTTATCAAACTCCATACCCTCTTTATGATCGATCGTAATTTCCATAGTCTTGCCTTCTTCCACCTCCACCACACCATCCTTGCCTACCAGCTTTAGAGCCTCAGCAATCTTAGCCCCAATCTGCTCATCTTGAGCAGAAATAGTGGCTACTTTTTCCCAGTCTTCCTCTTTAACCGGCTTGGCCAGATCACGAATCTCCTCAACCACTGCCTTAACAGCTTTATCAATACCTCGCTTCATAATCATAGGATTAGTACCGGCTGTTACATATTTCATACCAATCGAGCTCATTTTTTGAGCCAAAAGGGTAGCAGTAGTGGTACCGTCACCGGTCGCCTCGTTGGTTTGATCAGCTGCTTCTTTGACTAACTGAGCTCCCATGTTTTCAAACTTTTCCTCCAGATCAATCTCCTTCGCTACAGTTACACCATCATGAACCACATTTGGTGCTCCCCAAGACTTATCCAAAGCCACATTGCGGCCCTTAGGGCCCAGAGTGGTGGTAACTGCCTTAGCCAGTTTGTTAATACCTGTTAACATTTTTTGTCTGGCGTCATCGCCAAATAAAAGTTGTTTTGCCATAATTATTTCCTTTTAGTAGTTGGTAGTTAGTAGTTGGTAGTTGGTAGTTAGGGGTTAGTATTTTGCCCAAACTCCCAGCTCCTAACTACTTTTTTAAACGCAATTTATTTCTTTTTAACCACTGCCAATATGTCATCAAACTTTAGGAACTGATATTCCACATCATCTACCTTAAAATCATTGCCGCCCCATTTCTTGTAAATCACAATGTCGCCTTTTTTCACTGGTGATTTTATCTCTTGGCCATCATCATAAATAGCACCACCGTAAGCCAAAACTTTGCCTTGCTGAGGTTTTTCTTCTTCAGATTCAGGGAGATAAATACCGGATTTAGTTTTCTTTTCTGCTTGGACCGGCTCGACCAAAACATAACCATTATTGGGTTTAAGTTGAGAGACCTTGATTGGTTTCATCTTAAAGCCTTTCTGTGAAATATATTTATTAATATTGATAGATTGCCAGTTTTATAAACTTAAAAAACTAGCAAACAACAATTGGGTTTACTAGCAGTTATATTAGCTAACTGCTAAAAAGTTGTCAAGAGGTTAGAGACTAATTTGGTAAAAAAAATGAAATCAAACACCTCAACTTAATTTTCCAAACTCTCTTCTTCGTTAACTAAGCGCTGCACTAAATTTAAGGTCAAGTCTATATCGTTCATTAAATTTAATGATAAATCAATACCTTCAGCATCGAGCTGCACTCCATCTAAAACCAGCAAAGAATCATCAAGCAAATCATTTAAAAGAGATTCGATTACATCCTGGTTCTGAATCAACCACTCTTTTTCAAAAACCTGCTGATCCAAGGCCGCTTGATTTAAAGCTTGAGTAATTTGTTTAACTTTACGCAGTTGAACATACAAATCAAACTTAACCTCTTGACTGCGTTCATTAACTTCAATCAAGTCTAATAAAAAAGGAGGATTCACTTTTGATTTTATTTTCATTATTAGTTTAATTATAGCAGAGTTGGCTAAAGTCCTAGCCGTAATTTGCCTTACAAATTTTTATGAATCTTGAGGCAAGAGTGGTAGAATACAAGTTTGCATGCAAGTAATTAATGTAAAACAAACACCATCAGATCAAATTATTAAAGCTGCTGTCAAAACTTTAAAAGCAGGTGGCTTGATTATTTATCCTACTGAGACTGTTTACGGTGCAGGAGTGGATGCTACTAATCAAACAGCGGTTAATAAACTTTTAAATTACAAATCACGCCGTGAAGGCAAACCTTTGTCCATTGCTGTGACTAGTCAGGAAATGGCGCAAGAGTATGCGCAGCTCAACCAGCAAGCCTTGCAATTTTATAAAAACTTCCTGCCGGGACCCTATACCATTATTTCTCAAACCAAAAACAATTTAGCGGCCGGTGTTGCCTCTGAATTTAAAACAGTTGGAGTTCGTATTCCGAATTATTCATTTATCTTAAAACTGGTGAACAAGCTAGGTAAGCCCATCACCGCCACTTCTGCCAATGCTTCCGGCAAAAAAAGACCCTATACTATTCAAGATATTTTAGATAATTTATCAAGCAAGCAGAAAAACTTGATTAATTTAGTGCTGGATGCAGGACAGCTGCCGCCTAATGAGCCATCAACAGTAATTGATACTACTTTGTCAACGCCCTTAACCCTGCGAGGCGAAACAATGCAAGCTAGCCGGCAAGCCTCTAACGAATTTGTTAGCCGCAGTGAACAAGAAACTCAAGATATTGCCGGTAAATTTATGCTCAAATACTGGAATCAATTAAAAGAAAAGGGGCTGGTGATTGGTTTAAACGGCGAGCTAGGGGCAGGGAAAACCATTTTTGCCAAGGGTATGGGGCGATTTTTAAAAATTGATCAGATTATTACCTCGCCTACTTACAACTACATTAAAGAATACGGTTTCAACCGCCACGGAGTTAACGGAATTTTCTATCATATTGATACTTGGAAAATAGACAGCCGAGAAGAAACCGCCGCTCTAAAAATTCCTGCCTTAACTCGGCCCAAAAATGTGCTTGCCATTGAGTGGTGGACCCAGGTTAAAAAATTTATGCCAAAAATCAAGCCTGACTTGGTAGTGAACTTAAAAGTAATCGACGAAAACCAGCGCCAAGTTCAAATTTATGAAAAACCAAACAACTAAAACTCTGCCCTTAATCCTAGCTATCGATACCTCCTGCGATGAGACTTCAGCTGCTGTTACCCTTGGCCGGGTGGTGTTGTCCAACATTATTGCTTCTCAAACAGATATTCATGAACCTTATGGAGGTGTATTTCCCACCCTAGCCAAAAAAGCTCATGTGGAAAATATTAAACCGGTTGTAAACAAAGCTTTAAAACTAGCCCGAGTTAGTTTAGCAGATATTGATGCGGTTGCCGTCACTTTGGGTCCCGGATTGGCTCCGGCTTTAGAAGTTGGGATTGAATACGCTAAAAAAATTGCTAAAGAATGGCGCAAGCCCATCATTGGAGTTAATCATATTGAAGCCCATGTTCTGTCTGTTTTGGCCAGCCGCAATAAAAAAAGTTTTCCGACTCAAAAAATCCTAGAACTTAAACGCCAAAATAAATTGATACCTTCAAATTTGAAATCACAACTGCCGGTATTTACCCTAGCTGCCCTCAACCGGCAAACCAATTTATTTCCCAGTCTTTCCACAGTTGTTTCCGGCGGTCATAGCGAATTTATTTTAGTTAAAGAAGTTGGTAATTACCAAATCATGGGTCAAATTATAGACGATGCCCTTGGTGAGGCGCTGGACAAAGTTGGTCGGATGCTGGGGTTAGGCTATCCTGCTGCCCCGGTCATGGAAAAACTAACCAAGCAGGGAGATCCAAATCAATTTAATTTTCCTTTGCCCATGACCACATCCAACGATTTTAATTTAAGCTACTCCGGCTTGAAGACAGCAGCTCATCGTTTAATTAAAAAACTAGAAAAAGGTGATCACCTTAATCAGCAGGTAATAATCAACTTGGCTGCTTCGTTTCAGGCTGCAGCCTTTAAGCATCTAACTTATAAACTCAACAAACTGTTGGAAGACTTAATCAACCAAAAGCAGATAAAAATTCAGCAAATCTGGCTGGGTGGAGGCGTAGCACGCAATATTCAACTCAGACAAAAAATTCGCAGTACAATTAAAAATTATGATTTAAAGCTAGCAACGCCTTTTGAAAAACGGCTCTGCTCAGATAACGCTGCCATGGTAGGAGTAACGGCCGGACTTCATTATCCAGTCACAAAAAAAATTGATCTAGATAGAAAACCAAGCTGGGCAATAGAGGGCATTTAGTAACCGTTTACTTGACCAAAGTAGTCTTACCCCATCAAAAATGCTAAAATGTGAACAATATGACACGACTGGCCACGACATCAGTGGTTGGCTCGCCGCTCGCTCATGGTTGGGCCAAAACTATCTTCTCCTCAGATCAAACTCTTGTTTGTAGTTTGGCCGTTAATAATCTTAACGCAAAAAATGTAGGACGCGAACTGAGCCTGATGTTGGAAAAAGCCAAAATTGAGTCTACAGCTCAATTACACAATTTGCTCCTCGATCTTTTAGCAGAAGGCAGACAGCACGAAGCCCAGCTGCAATTAGCTCTCCTTTGGTCTCCGGAAGACTCTGCTGCTATGGCTGCAGCCACTTATCAGGGTCAAATTATTTTACATCGAAAAAATCGTTTGGGTGTCCTGCTAAAATCCGCAACAAGTTTAGAACTAGTTGAAGGCAGGCTTAAAAGCAATGATCAATTAGTGCTGCTGACTCAGGATGCAAAACTATTCCAGCCAACAATTGAAGAAGCTTTGCAAAAACAAATTAATATAGTGGATCTTACTCAATTTTTAGAACAACAAATTAAAGAACTGTCTGATAGCTCCTTGATTAGTGCCAATCTTGTTAGTGTTCAAATAAATAAAGAGGCAAAAAAACAGCCTCTTGGTCCCGATCTGCAGCCCAACCCCCAACCTAAGACAGCCAAACCTCAACCCCAGCCGGAGCAGCTTGAACCAGATGACGCTGTGTTGCCAACGGCAATTGAGAAGAAGGCTAAGAACGACGCATCCCAAGATGACAACAAAGAAATCAAGACTAAACTTAGTGGCAAAAGTTTATTCAACTTACTTAAGAAAGTTTTAAACTTATTCAAACAGGCGTTTCAGCGTTTTAGCAAATTATTTAAAAATTTTCAAAAACCTAGTTGGCTCAGTATCAACAAACTTGCCAATTATGCAGCTGTTATTACCCAGCCCAAACAATTATTTAATAAACTCAAACCGAGTCAAAACATTTATCTTAAAAAACATGGTTCTAAAAAATTAATCCGTATATTTTTAGCTAGCCTGATTTTACTTTTATTAATAGGAATTAGCTGGTGGTGGTACACCCAACAAGCGACAGCTAAACAAGATCAAATCCGTCAAGAATTGGTTCCGGCTGAAGAACTAATGGAGCAAGCCCGACAACAAGCTGATCAAAATATCATCGCTGCGAGAGATCAGACAGCCAGTGCTTTAGAATTGATCACGGCCAAACAAAAAGCTTATGAAAACGATCGAGTGGCACAAAAAGTAATTGAGGAATATTTGTCTCAAGCCAATCAATTTTATGAAGAAATTTCCGGCAAGATTGAAGTTAGTCAGCTTGAGATTTTCTTTGACATCAATCAAATTTCGCCCAATTTTTTAACTTCACTTGCCTCTCTCAATCAAGACGAGCTATATTTATTTGATCGAGGACAAAATATTTTGTTGAGTTTTAACATTAACTCCAAACAAACTAACAGTCTTAATTTAGATGAAGAGCAAACAGTGCAAGACATCATAGCTTCGGAAGATAAAATCTATATTCTCAATCAAGGTCTGCTTGAAATAAATTTGCCTTTAAATCCGGATAATCCTCCAACCCAACTCAAAGAAGAAGGCGACTCTGACCGCGAAGCCATTATGATCGAATTTTTTGAAGGTTATTTGTATGTCTTTAACCCAGAGCAGAGAAACATTTACCGCTATGTAGTGCGCGAAGATGATTTGTCCGAACCTATTGGTTGGCTAACCAATAAGCAAGGCCTGGACTTTGCAACAGTTACCTCCTTTGCGGTGGATGGACAAATTTGGTTAGCAGACAAAGATGGCACTATTTGGAAATATGAAAAGGGAGAACCCCTAAGTTTTGAAGTCTCAGGATTAGAAAAACCCTTAGGTGAAAGCATTCAACTTTATACAAATCAAAATACGGAGTATTTATATGTTTTAGAGCCTTCTTTGGAAAGATTGCTAGTGTTGTCCAAAGAAGGAGAACTGATTAAACAAATTTCTAGCCCTACTTTGGCCAGCACCACTAATTTTGTAATTGATGAACAAACTCAAAGAGCCTTTATGATCAGCGGCTCAATTATCTACACCATCAATCTTGAAGCTGCTGATAATTAATCATTAAGACCTTTATTGCTAGCCCAAGGCTAGTTTTCTTCCCCCGACGACTGATACAATAATGGCATCTATGATTCTGGTCAAAAATCGACGAGCTAAATTTGATTACACCATCCAAAAAACTTGGCATGCTGGGATTGTGTTAACCGGTCCGGAAGTTAAGAGTCTCAGAAATAAACAGGCAAGTTTAGAAGGCAGTTACGTTAAAATCATTAACAACGAAGCTTGGTTAATAAATGCTCAAATCAATGCTTATGCCTACGCCTCTCAAGACGACTACGATCCCAAAAAAACCCGCAAGCTATTACTGACCAAAAAAGAGATTTACAAGCTGCAAGATTACGCTCAAGCCAAAAACTATACTATTATTCCCCTGGCATTTGAGCTGATTAATAATAAAATTAAGCTTAAAATCGGGATTGGTAAAGGCAAAAAAGAATATGAAAAACGCGAAAAAATCAAGCAACGTGAGTTGAAGCGCAGAATGTCTAGGGAGTTCAAACAAAAAAATATTAAACTATAAACAAAACTTGTTCCAGCATAATGGAAGCAGGAGTTAAGACTCAACCGCCTCTACATCCAGATGTTTAACCTAAAAGCCAAACATTTATTTTATTTAATTCTAATTTTTTTCTACAGTTTTATTTTATTGCGACCGATTGATTTGCCCACCCAAGATTTAGGCCGGCATCTAACTAACGGACGCGAGATTACTCAAGGAAACTGGTCTGTTCTTTATCAAAATCATTATTCTTACACTTTTCCTCAGCAGCGGTTTGTAAATCATCATTGGTTGTTTGGTGTGATCAATTATCTAATTTTCCAAGCCGCAGGCTTTGTAGGAGTACATTTATTTTTTATTTTCACTGCTCTAGCTTTTTTAATTTTTCTGCTAAAACTAATTAAGTTTCAAAGCAATCAATTTCTCACTTTTCTAATCGGTTTACTCGCGATTTTATTTTTGGCTAACAGAACTGAAATTAGACCAGAAACATTGGGTTGGCTATTTGCAGCTCACAGCTTATACCAACTACTGCAAGTCATAACTTTAAAAAAGCTTGATCAAAATCAAGTGATTTGGCTTCTTGTCCAGCAATTAGTTTGGGTTAACTGGCATATTTCTTTTATTTTTGGCTTAGCTTTAACAGGCACACTCTGGTTGAGTTCAAATTTTTTGCACAGTCCTCAACTCAATCAAAAAACTCGCCACAAACTTCTCAAGCTCACCTTATTATTAACCCTAGTCTCTCTTTTTAACCCTAATCATTTTTGGGGATTACTCCAGCCATTTACTATTTTTGCTGATTATGGCTACACCATTGTGGAAAACCAAACTTTGTGGTTTTTGTGGCAAGTCATTCGCAAACCCACTATTTTTAGTTATCTGGCAATAAGCACTACCAGTCTAGCCCTATTGTGTTTTGATTTCTTTAACAAACAGCAAACAAAAATTTTAAATTGGTTTGAAAAAATCATCATGCTTATCGGGCTCTCGCTTGGATACCTAGCTTTACGTCATCTGCCGCTGTTTGTAATTTTTGCTTTTCCCATGATGGCTAAGCTCTTAAAAAATTTGTGGAATAAACTAGAAAACAAGCTCGAGCTAGAATTGCATCCACAACAAGAATTAGTGACTTTGAGTCTAATTTATATTCCTATGATTTTACTAACTGTATTTAGCAAACTAATTCCACCAATTAAAATTTCTAACCGCTATCTTGGCCAGTCGTCAAGTCAAGCCCATGCAGCCAAGTTTATCCGCAGCCAGTCATTACCCACACCAATCTTCAACAATTATGACATTGGCAGCTATTTAATTTTTTATTTATATCCGGACATAAAAGTGTTTACAGACAATCGGCCGGAAGCTTACACGCAAAATTTTTTTCAAAAAACATATATTCCTATGCAGCAAAACCCTGAAATTTGGGAGCAGACAAAAGAACAGCATCAATTTCAATCAGTTATTTTTGGGGTTAAAGACATTACGCCCTGGGGCCGCGCCTTTTTAAACTTTATTGAACAACAGCCTGATTGGAATAAAATTTATCAAGATCAAATTGTGGCTATTTATGTTTTGGATAAAATCTAAGCCAGGTTGAAATACTTAAGCCTTGCTATTTGAAAACTGCTGTGCTTTGCGCTTTAATAAACTATAATTGGGTTTAAGCTTAAACTTTAAAAAATACAAAGCATTAAGGAAAAATATGCCAAAATCAATTTTCTGGCCGGCCACTTTAACAGTTATGGGTTTTATCTTTTTAGCAGAACAGCTGGGCCTATTGCCCAATAATTTTAGCTTTTTGTGGCCCATCATTTTGATTGTGGTGGGACTAGGAGGTTTGCTAGTAGCTGATCGCAAAGAGTGGTTAAAGCCGGTAAAAAAGAAAGGGAAATAATCTCCCTATATGAGTAAATCCAATACGTTTCAAATTGCAATCGACGGGCCTGTTGCAGCTGGCAAAGGCACTGTTTCTCGATTAGTAGCGGACAAACTGGATCTACTTTATGTTGACACTGGCGCCATGTATCGCATGGCGGCGCTATTGGGTTTACGTAACAAGATTGATCTTGAAGATGAGCAGGCCTTAGCTCCTTTGGTTAAAAAGGCAGAAATGTCAATGCGTAATCCGACTGATGAAGAAATGGATGGCAGGCTGACCACAGTGCTTTTAAATGGTGAAGATGTTTCATGGGCCATTCGAACCGAAGAAGTCAGTCAGGGAGCGTCTAAAGTAGCTGTTCATCCTAAAATTCGACAGTTATTAGTAGCAAAGCAGCAAAAAATAGCTGAAACGCAAAATGTAATTATGGAAGGACGAGACATTACTTACAAAGTTTTGCCTGACGCAGATTTAAAAATTTTTTTGACTGCTAATGAAGTGGTGCGAGCCAAACGCCGCCATTTTGAACTGCTGAGCAAAGGTATTGATATTTCTTTTGAAGAAGTTTACCAAGATTTACTTAAACGCGACCAACGAGATAAAAATCGAGAAGTTGATCCCT
The DNA here is from genome assembly GCA_964609285.1 of uncultured Pseudomonadales bacterium. Lineage (GTDB taxonomy): Bacteria > Patescibacteriota > Microgenomatia > UBA1400 > PJMF01 > CAZSQY01. The sequence continues at coordinate 5,133 of CAZSQY010000007.1, read as the reverse complement.
TAAAAATTATCCCAGAAGCCTGGGTGATTGATACTAGCGACCTCAGTATTGAACAAGTGGTCAAACTAATTGTAAGTAAAGCCGAAGTGATGAGGGAACTGGATCAAAAATAACCTGATTAGAAATCTGGTAAAAAAACTTATATGAGTAAAAACAAATCTAAGAAGAAACCGGAACCAAATCCTTTTGGAGAAAAACTGGTGGCTCCTGTTTTGCTAATTGTTACGCTAATAATCTCTTTCTTAATTTGGTTTATCTATAACTGAAGCCGCTGCTGACGACAGCAGAAACAAATTGCGGTTACAAAATTTGGCTTCTCTCCCCAGGGGGCTCTGACGGCGGCTGATCATCTTTGTTAACAAAATAGTTGCCATTGCAAGCTTTTTGTGGCTCATCTCCTTTTCGATATATAGCCTCCACCACTTGAGGACAACCCTGACAAGGCAAGGTGTTAGTGGGAGCGCAGATTTTAACTTTCACCAGATTATCTGGCAAGGCAAACTGGTGCAGCTCATCAGAACGCAAAAGTAAACGAGTCACTCTGTTCCAAATTGGAGAAGCTCCAGTCATTCCACTGGCCACATAACTCATTGGCTCGTTGTCATTATTACCTACCCAAACACTAATTAAACGATCGGAGGTATAACCAATGGTCCAATTGTCTCGCATGCTATTGGTCGTACCGGTTTTAACCGCTACCTGTTGATCAGGGATATATAACAAAGAATATGAACCAAAAGTCTGCGAACGCGCTTGATTATCTGACAAAATATCAGTAATCCAATAAGCAGCCAAAGGATCTAGTACAGACTGCTGGCGACAAGATTCCGGTTGGTCATAACAAGAATTGCGATATAAAACCTTACCTTGATGATCGCGAATTTCTAAAAAAGGATCCAGTTCAATTTTATAACCACCGGTAGCAAGTGATCCATAAACTTCAGATAAATCACTCATCAAAATCTCACCCGCTCCTAAAGTTAGAGATAGTCCAAACCGATTGCTGTCGTCCCAAGTTGAAATACCCATTTCCTGCCCTTTTTCTACTAAGTTCGCAACTCCCAAGCTGGCCAATAATTTGACGGCCGGAACATTATAAGAATTAGCTAAAGCTTGTCTTAAAGTAACTCTTCCATGAAAACGCCCATCATAATTCCTGGGGCTATAAGGCTTACTGCCAGGTATATGGTATGTAATGGGTGAATCTTCAATATAGGACCAAGGTGTATAACCTCTCTCAAAAGCCAGGGAATAAGTTAAGGGTTTAATAGCAGAGCCCGGCTGCCTCGGTCTGACTGTCACGTTAACTTGACCATCATTTTCAAAATCAAAATAGTCTCTAGATCCCACCATAGCTAAAATTTCCCCAGTTTGAGGGTTACTGACTAGAGCAGCCCCATTTTTAATATTAAGAGACTCAACTTTTTTAACCTCCTCTTGAACTATGGCTTCAGTTTGCTGCTGCAGGTTTAAATCTAAACTAGTTCTTACCTCCAAACCGCCTTGCTGCAAGCTCTGTTCACCAAATTTTTCTGCTAACAACTTACGCACATACATTACAAAGTGCGGCGCCTTGATGTCAATAACATTCTTGCGCAACTGCAATTCTTCTTGTTGAGCCAAATAGGCTTCCTCTAGAGAAATGTGGCCATCTTCAACCATCCTTCTTAAAACCTCTTCCTGGCGCCTTTTACTCAATTCCGGATTCGGACCAAAAGGGGTATATGCAGAAGGAGCAGCGGGTAAACCAGCCAGCATGGCACTTTCCCCTAAACTCAAGTCTTTAGCCGGCTTATTAAAATATTGCCAAGCTGCTTCTTCTACTCCATAGGTAGAACCTCCATAAGAAACTTCGTTCAAATACATGGTGAGAATCTGGTCTTTATTGTAGGTTGATTCAACTAAAATTGATAAAATCAGCTCCCGCAGCTTACGCTGCAGAGTTTTATCTGGACTCAATAAGCGATTTTTAATTAACTGCTGAGTGATAGTTGAGCCTCCCTGCAACTCTTGTTTTTTGAGATTATTAACCAGGGCTCGAAAAATACCCTGAACAGAAAAACCGTGGTGCTGATAAAAATTTTTGTCTTCAATCGCTAATGTCGCATTAATCATATGCTGAGGAATTTGTGATAAAGGCACCAGGGTTCGATTCTCATCCTCATAAATCCTAAAGAGTAAGTTGCCGTTTCGATCTAAAATTCTTGTGGTCATGATTTGCCGTTTTTTGGTTAATTCAAGAGGATCGGGTAGATCACGAAAAGCAAAATTATAAGACCACCAAGCTAAACTTAAAATTAAGGTTGTGGTTATGAGGGAAAAATAAATAGGTCTATATTTTTTTTGAAAAAAAGACTTAAGCTTGATTTGGGGTTGGGGGAACTTGTATTGATTAAGAGCCTGAAATTTTCGAGTAAACCATGATAAAAAGCTAGTTTTTGTTTTAATTTTTTCTCGCAGCTGTAAATTTTTAAATAAAAGCTTTGCCTGAAAATTTAATTTTAAGCTGTTAAATAACTGTAACAATTTGTTATATAGTGACTGCAGCCAAGAATTAAGTGCGGCACGGTTGCGGCTAAAACTATTTTTAAATCTACGCAAAGAAAAAAGAAAAGAGTTTTTATAAAACTTTTGCAGATAAAGTTGAGCCTGTTTGATAAATTTTTTAATTTTATATTTAAGTTTTAAATAGATAGAATTTAAACGAAGCTTAAAATTGAGCAAAAACATAGTCAGCCCAAACAGTTTTAAACTGATAAAAGCTAAAAATTTTTTTAGAACTGATTTGATTAAAAAATGATTTGAGTTATCCACAATTGCCGAATTTTATCATGCTGGCCTATAATGACTCAATAACAAACTTATTACTAAATCATAAGGTAACTTAATGATCCAACTTACACCTAATTCCAAATATACCATTTATTTATCAGAAAAAAAGGAAGGTTCAATACATACTCAAAACCAGGCAAAGGAATATTTACTTTCAAATGGGATAAAATCCAAAGTTGCTTACTTTCATCACCAACACCAATCTGGTCGGTTTTGGTTTAATCAACATCTTAATGAACACAAAATTTGGGCAGATGCGGCTTTGACACAATCTTCACAAATTGCACTAACGATGAGCGTAGCTGATTGTTTCCCCGTAATCATCAACTCAAACACACAGCCACTGTTAACCTTAGTTCACGCTGGCTGGAAGCCTTTATTGCAAAATGTTTTGGAATTAACTATGCAAGAAATTCAACTTGAGATCGGCTTGAAAACTGATGATCTCACCGCTTGGATCGGACCCGGCATACGGCCTTGCTGCTATCGTTTTACACAACAACCAATCCAGGCTAATCTAAAAAAATGGCAGCCTTCTATCAAAAAACAAAAAAATAATTGGGTAGTTGATTTACCTAATTTTATTCAAGAAGAGTTGAGACGATTAGGCATAAAAACAAAACAAATTATTGATTCCAATGACTGCACTTATTGCCAACCACAACATTTTTTCTCTCATCGACGCAGCCTAAATCTCAAACAACCAAAAGAGGACGGACGCATGCTGATTGGGGTAAGATTAAACTAACTTATTAAATTCAAACTTCTCTACCCAATTCAATACATTACTCTTCAAATCGGACAAGCACCGCTTTCACATTTTAAATGCTCCAGATTAACATCCTCCAATAAATCGGCGTCCTCACTAGTAGCCTCATTAATTTCACGAATCACTTTCATAAAATCATTGCTTGTTACCGCCTCCTCAGGCTGATATTCATAGGCTGTTTCGTCAATTACCGGCATCAGACTACAAGTTTTGACTAAAGGCTGGTACTTTTCCACAATCTTGACATATTCATTAAAATCTATTTCCTCTGGATCATACTTCAGGGTATAAGACACTTGGTTGCCAGTATCAAGCAGGGCTTTACCATCCTCATCAACGCCCACAATCCAATATTTTTCAAGCAGCAACAGCCACTTATATTGTTCTTCCGGAGTAGCCTCGCTAGCTGTAATTAATTTATCATTCATACCCAGTTTACAAATTTCTGGTTGCGTGGGAAACCCTATTGCTACTGTTCCAGCATAACTTTTGAGCTCCTTAAAGGGATATTTGTGTTTTTTGTATTCTTCAACCACATCATCGTCCTCTTTAAACTGCACCCAGCGAATATACTCACGCATGGCTGGTAAATGAGCACCCTCAGACAAAGCAAATAGCTTGGACACGGTTCCTGAGGGTTTAATGGTAGTATTAGTGTGAGGAACATTCACATCCATTTTTTGGGCATATTTTTCTGCCTCATCCACCACAGCCCTTTTAAAACGCGACAGCGTCATCCAAAAATCTTTGGATTTTTCTTCATCAACCAAATCTTTAAAAGCATAGCCAAACTGATTCCAAGCAAACTCATGAATGCCTGTCATGCCCACGCCAATCCGGTTGGTCCGCGCTACCTCACGCGTATACAAACAATCCATGGTATTGACCCGCATTAAAGCACGGGTGGCAGCGCGGAAAGCTTCTTCTGCATCGTCTATAGTGGGTGCGTGGTAAGGCACCACATCAGCAATCACACAATAACCCCCCAACATATTCAAAGAAATCTCTCCACAGGGATTGGGAATCTGAGTGTAGTACTTAGCATTAGAGCGCTTGGCAATATCAGACAACATATTTTTGGTGTTGGGAAAAGGATTATATTTCTGACTATTAGAAAACTCTCCATCTAAATAGCCGTCATAACCATCATCGTTCTGGACCAACTTATGTTGATTGACAAAACCAGGTTCGCCTGTCTTGTCATAATACTGAGCTTTTAGAATCGCTTCCAAAACATTACGGGCGTGCTGGTTATCCTGCTTCCAAAATTTTTCATCTACTGCCACACTGTTATTAGCAGACCACAAATAACCACCCTTTTTAATGGAAATAAATTCAAAAATATCCGGATCAGTCCAAGTTTTTACTGCGATACGAGCTGCTCGGCGGGCACCACCGACTAGCACACATTCAGATAAATAATGATCCACAAACATAGCTTGCATCCAAGGTTTCATGCCAGCGTTTTTAATTGTGGCCACTTTTTGAAAAGCTTTCATGATCGGCTTAGGACCTGAGGCTGGACGGTTTTG
>CAZSQY010000006.1:15326-32142 GCA_964609285.1 uncultured Pseudomonadales bacterium | reverse complement strand
AGCACGTTGTCTTGTTTTTCTTGTTCTGAGCGTAAATCAAATTTATCTTCTCCGTGCTGTTCTATAGCCTCCCGGTAAGTTAAAACTGGGAACTGTTCTTGCTGCAGTTTTCCATCTACGGCTTTAACTGCGGTCTTAACTGTTGATTCAACTAAATCCATCACTTTTTGCTGAGTAGCAAAACTCATTTCTAAATCTAACTGGGTAAACTCAAAACCGCGATCAGCTCGTAAGTCTTCGTCTCGAATGCAGCGCGCAATTTGAAAATAGCGCTCAAACCCAGATGTCATTAATAGTTGCTTATACTGCTGAGGGCTTTGAGGCAAAGCATAAAACTTACCAGGCTGAAACCTAGAAGGAACAATAAAATCTCTAGCTCCTTCTTTGGTAGATTTAGTTAACATTGGTGTCTCAATCTCACTAAAGTCTTTGGTAAAAAGTGCCTGGCGAAAAGCATTAACTAGTTGTGAGCGCATTTTTAAATTATGCTGCAGCCGGGGGCGGCGCAAGTCAATATAACGATATTTGAGCCTGGGCAGCTCATTAATGTCTAGACCATCGTCGTCAAGAGTAATCGGTAGCTCTTGAGTGTCACTAAGTAAAGTGTAAGACTCAGCTTCTACCTCCACTTTGCCGGTTGATAAATCGGGATTGATATACCTTTCGCCTCTTTCTTTAACTAGCCCCTGGATTTGTACCACAGCTTCGGTTCTTAGGTCACCCAGTTTTTCAAAACCAACTACTTGCACCTTACCGGAGCGGTCTCTTAAGTCAATAAAAGTAATTTTACCGTGGTCGCGCTTAGAGTCGACCCAGCCTTTGAGTAAAACTTGTTGGCCGATTTTATCTTTAGTGTGTAGTGCAAGGGTTCTTTTCATGCTTAGTATTATAAATTAGGCAAACAGGAAGGGGTAGGGTGAGAGAATTAAGGCATGATTTACTATAATAATGAAAGTTTCAAAGTTGATTTTTCTGTTCTGTTATATTAAAATTATCAGTTGTTAGTAAGTAATAAATGAGTAATATGAACGAAATATCGAGACTAACCCCACAAAATCTAGCTCAAATGACACCTAAGGAGCGTAGAAAAGCGCTTCAAGAACGCACAAAACAAAGCGGAAAAGACTGGCTTAAAAAAAACTGTCCTAATAATAATATAGAAGAAACTACCTTAACATCATTCCAAGACTTGATGGAAAATCTAAAACGCACGTTTAAGCCCTAGAAATCACCCCTTGCCTTTTTCTCAATTTTTGGTTTTAATACACAATTGATGTCAAACAACAGTTGGCAACACACCATTTATCAAAAATTTATTCTTATTCCAAGAATAAGTCTGGTGGTGTTGTAAACTAATATTTGACAAAAAAGATACAAAAGCAACCCGCCAGACAGGCGGGTTTTTTAGTATCTAAGGCCCTTATTACCAATTATTTAAAGAAGGGAACAGTCATGTCACCTGCCAAAAGGACTGAACAACTTATGAATGAGTATCACCTGGCCTTGAGCCTAATGCAAGACAAACAAGACAAACCCCGCCGGCATGACTTTCGATTGCAAAATCCAAGTCAAGCCAGAATGCGGCTGACTATTCAGAAAGCCAGACAGGATTATCAATTATTGGAAAAATAGAAAGGAGTAAAGATGTCTGAAAGACCACAGCCAACCCCAAAGGAATTACAAAGAGCTGTTCAGAAAGCAGCACAAGAGTTAGCAAAAAATGTTGATGAAACCGATCCTCGATCTACACAAGCCCGAGATGTTTTAGAAACTATGTCCACAAACTAAGTTTACATTGGGCGGCCCGCTAGGGCCGCCTTTCTGTTTCTTTTCTCATCTTCATTTATAATAAGCTTAATGAAAGTTAAGCTGCTTTACTTTTTGCTAGGCACAATTCTCACCGCCAGTGCCGCCGGCTCTTATTTTTACTTCTCACCGCAGCGCACTCCCCTTTCCAACCCCTTTTCAAAAGAGTCAACAGATCCAACCCCTAAACCACTACCTCTTAACCAGTACACAATTCCTAATCTTAAGCATTACCCATATCAAACGTCCAAAATTACTATAACCGAACAACTCCAAGACACCGACGATTTCACTACCTACGTTTTTAAATACCAAACAATGAATAAAACCATGAGCGGCACCCTGAATATACCCGCCTTAACCCGCTCTGATGTTAAATCTCCTTATCCTGTCATTGTTATGATCCGCGGCTATGCTGCTCCCTCCCAGTTTTATCCGGGCTTTGGTACACGCAACGCTGCCGCTGTTTTTGCTAAAAACGGCTATGTCACCATTGCTCCGGATTTTTTTGGATTTGGAGAAAGTGATCCCGAACCAGAAGATAGCTGGGAGGCCCGTTTTATTAAACCGATTAGCGTCATCGAGCTTATGTACTCTTTACTAGAAAATCCGAAATTTCAGTTTGATCTAAAAGAATCGGATAAATCAGAAGCAACTCCCAACCTCGACACCCTCAAACTAGCCGTTAACCCCGATCAACTTGGAATTTGGGCCCACAGCAACGGCAGTCAAATTGCCATCAGCGTGCAGGAAATCACTTCCCAACCAATTCCAACCACGGTCTGGGCGCCGGTCACAGCTCCTTTCCCCTACTCAATTTTATTTTTTACTCGAGATAATCCTGATGAAGGCAAAGAATCTCGTGCTTGGCTGGCTATGTTTGAGAAAGATTATGATGTGTTTGAGTTCACCATTACCCAGCATTTGGACAAACTGTCCGGACCCCTTCAGATCCACCACGGCAGTAATGATCAAGAGGCTTTAAGAGTCTGGTCTGATGAGTTTGTCGACTCTATAAAAACAGAAAATGAAAAGCGGGAAGATGAAATTAAGGATGAAGATAAAAACGCCACTCAAGCAGCACTGCCAGATTCAGAGACTATTCAAGACAGTTTCATCAACCTTGCCGCACCTTCTGATCCAATTGATTTTACTTATTTTACTTACCCCGGTGCTGATCATAACCTACAACCAATAGAAAACTGGAAATTGGCCATAGAAAGAGATTTAGAATTTTTTGAACAGCATCTATTAAACACAAACAACTAACATTGAATCAACTATCAACAACTTTGTCTTATGCCGCGCGCTGCCTCTAGACTAAAATCTAAAACCAATCAAAAAAAATCTGTATCTGTTACTCGTTCTTCATCTGGCCGCTCTCGGTCAAAACGAGGACAAAATAATGTCTGGCTTAAAATCAAGCAGCTTATTTTAAGTTATTTGCATTATTTACCTACTTTGATTTTAGGTATTCTTTTCAGCGGCGCTGTCTATTTAGTTTTAACCTACATCGATCCGGACAAAATCAAGCACTTTATTTTACCCAATACTTATTTGCCATTATTGATTCTTTTTTTCTTAGCCGCCTTATTTATTTTTAGTTTTTTTTGGTTGAATAGCCGACGAGGTTTAATTACAGCTTTAGCTTTAAGTTTAATATTATTCTTCAAACTCCAACAATTTATTTTCAATCCAACCATCATAGCTTTAATCATAGCGCCGCTGTTAGTCATTGAAATGATTTTCAGCTTACTGTCAAAACTAAAATCATAAACTTTTTCAAGTTTGAGGGCTGCGCTTTTCTCGCCTCATCTTTTCACCTTGATATATAATACAGTTATTATGTCTGATAATTTTTTCTATGTGACCACCACCTTGCCATATGTAAATGCCAAACCCCATATTGGCTTTGCTCTGGAAATAATTGAGGCTGATGTCATTGCCCGTTATCAACGCATGTTAGGCAACAAAGTGGTGTTTAACACAGGAACTGATGAACATGGTCAAAAAATTTGGCAAAAAGCCCAAGAGGCTAGTACATCAGTTCAAAAATATGTAGATCAATCAGCTCAAAACTTTAAAACTTTAAAAAATTTGCTTAATCTTTCTTACACCCATTTCACCCGTACTACCAACAAATCCCACATCACAGCCGCCCAAAAATTTTGGCAAAAAGCTCAAGATAATGGTGATATCTATAAAGCTCAGTATAAACTTAAATATTGTATAGGCTGCGAACTAGAAAAAACAGAAAGTGAATTGGAAGACGGACGCTGCCCTTTGCATCCAGGCCAAGAACTGGAAATTAGACAAGAAGAAAACTACTTTTTTAAGTTTTCTCGCTATCAACAACCCTTGCTTGATTTTTATAAAACTCATGCGGATTTTGTGCTGCCGGATGGGAAAATGAAAGAGATTATTGCCTTTGCTAAACAAGGTTTGAAAGATTTTAGTATTTCGCGTCTTAAAGAAAAAATGCCTTGGGGAGTTGAGGTTCCCAATGATCCTGATCACGTCATGTATGTTTGGTTTGATGCTTTAATTAATTATATTTCTGCCCTGGGCTGGCCTGACGATCTTAAGCAGTTTAATCAATATTGGCCTGGCATTCAGTTGGCAGGTAAAGACAACTTAAGACAACAGGCAGCTATGTGGCAAGCCATGTTAATGTCAGCAGGACTGCCTAATTCAAAGCAGATTTTGATTAACGGCTTCATTAATGTTGAAGGACAAAAAATGAGCAAGTCTTTGGGTAATGTTATTGCTCCCCAGGATATGGTTGCCAAATATAGTTCAGACCCTACTCGGTTTTTACTAATTTCTCTTGGCACTTTTGGCCAAGACATGGATGTCTCCTGGGATAAATTTGATGAGCGTTATACAGCTGATCTAACCAACGGCCTAGGCAATTTATGTTCACGAGTAGCCAAGATGGCAGACAATGAGGGGTTAAGCTTAACTGCACCTGAACTCCAAATCAATCAAAAATATCAAACCATGATGGATAATTATCAGCTCAGTTCCGCTCTAGGTTGGATTATTGATTCTGTTAAGCAAACAGATCAATACTTAAGTGAAACTAAACCCTGGAAATTAACCGGTCAGGAGAAAAAGGAGATTATAGCTGCGGCTGTTAATCGAATTCAACAAATTGCTTTTCACTTGTCACCTTTTATGCCATCAACTGCGAAAAAAATCCAAACTCATTTTAGCGGAAAAGTGCAGGCCATGCAGCCATTGTTTCCCAGACTAAGTTAAATCAAATTATTCTACTATATGGAAATCTTTGATACCCATTGCCATTATAATCTTGAACCACTTTATTCCGGCAAACCAAAATATTTTTCTAGCAAACAGTTTAAAATAATCCAAGGCATGACTTGGGAGGACCATTGGCAGCAGGCTCAAAAAAAAGGAGTTGCAGCAAGCTTAATACCCGGTACTAATGCTAAAACTTCTCAACGTGCTGTGCAAATTGCGCAAACTGATTCCAACTTATTTGCCAGCGCAGCCCTGCACCCCAGCAGTGTTATCGAGCTTACCCAAGAGGAACTGAATAAAAATCTTAACCAAATTAAATCCTTAGCCGCTCAAACTCAAATAGCTGCCATCGGAGAAACAGGCTTAGATTATGCTAATTTTCCTGCAAGCAAAAATGAAAAACTGCAAAATAAACAGCAGCAGCTATTTAAAAAACACATTCAGTTAGCCAATCAACTCAGTAAACCTTTAATTATTCACGCCCGCGATCGCCGACAAGCCAATCAAGTTTATGATGATGTTTTAAAGATTCTGAAACATGCATATAATTTTAAACAGCCTTTTGTATTGCACTGTGCCTCAGGCTCTAAAAGCTATATCCAGCAAGCTTTAGACCTAGGTGCCTACATTTCTTTTGCAGGTAATATCACTTATCCTAGTGCCAAGGATTTGCGCAGTTTGATTAAGTTAGTTCCTAGGAGTAAACTTTTAATTGAAACTGACGCGCCCTTTTTGCCACCCCAACCATATAGGGGTAAAATTAATCAACCAAAGATGATTGCTGCTACGGCTGAGTTTATTCAACATGAATTAAAGATCAACATGAAGCAAATTTCAGATAACAGCTATCAATTTTATCAAGTACAATCATAACTTTGGTTAGTTTAAATAACCAAATTATTCAAACCATCAATAAAAAAATTATGTTCAAATTAATCCGACGCTATTTCCGCCGCCATCCAATTCGATCCAAACGGGCTTTAGAAATTTTACCTGGTTTGTTTTCTTGGTCATTAATTTTATTTCCCATCTGGGGATCATTTTTAATGCCAAAAGTGGTGGCATATTACGTGATTATTTTTACTGTTTATTGGCTGTACCGGTCGCTTGTGATGGCTGCACTTTCAATAGCAGCTCATTTTAAAATTAAAGCTGCCTCTAAGTTTGATTGGATTGCAGATCTAAAAAAACGCTATCCTAATCAATGGGACAAAATGCATCACATTATTATTATTCCCACTTATAAAGAGCCTGCCTATATTTTAGAACGGACCCTGACGAGTTTAAGCCGGCAATCCTACCCCACTCAAAACTTGCATATCATGCTCTCCTTTGAGGAAAGAGAAGGAAAGGCTGCTGAGCGCAAAGCGCAACAACTAACAGAAAAATTCGAGCATCATTTCGGTCACCTGTGGACTACTTTTCATCCGGAAATCGAGAAGGAAGTTAAGGGCAAATCATCTAACACTTCTTGGGGGGCTAAAATTGCTAAACAAAAATTAATTGACGAAGGTGGAGTCGACATCAATCTTACCACCATCACCTCTGAAGATGCCGATGCCCGTTTTCATTCAGCTTATTTTGCCTATCTAAGCTATAAATTTTTATCTGAACCCAAACCTTATAATCGCGTCTGGCAAGGGGCGATTGTGTTTTACAACAATATTTGGGAAGTACCGGCACCCATCCGCGTCCTCGCATCCTCTTATTCAGTTATCCAGATGTATGTTTTGATGCGCAAAGACCGCTTAATTAATTTTTCAACTTACTCAACCAGCCTGAAACACGCTCATGAAATTGGCTACTGGGATACAGATGTCATTCCGGAGGACTATCGGTTCTTTTTTAAGTCCTATTTTGCTAAGCATGGTGACTTTGAAGTTAATCCCATCTTTCTTCCGGTTTACGCTGACGCGGCTCAAGCTGGTAATTTAATGGCTACTTTTAAGAACCAATATCAACAGCTGAAACGCTGGGCTTGGGGTGTAAGCGATGATGCTTACATTATCCGCCAATATTTTTTGTCTGATGCTCCTTTTTGGGATAAAACCTATCGCGTTTTTAAAGTAATAGAAGACCACTTTTTGTGGCCTGTTAATTGGTTTGCGGTTACTATTTCGGCCAGCCTGCCTCCGCTTCTTAACCGTGATTTTAATCGCACTATGATCGGCAAAACACTGCCCCAGGTCACGTCAGCTTTACTCACGATTTCACTGATTTCAATGATCGTGATGATCATTGTTGATGCAGCTAACAGACCGCCTAAACCAGGTAAAAGAAATGTTTTTTCATATATTTTTCAACCGCTGGAATTTATCTTAATGCCGGTGATCGGTTTTTTCTTCTCTGCCCTGCCCGGAATCGATGCGCATACCAGATTGATGTTGGGCAAATACATTGAATACAAGGTCACTAAAAAAGTTTAATTGAGTTCCAAACTAAACTTATGAAATCGTAGATCTTTTAATCAGTATTACTAATTTTGTATTATTAGGCTTTTCGGGACTAAAAATTATCGATACAATGGATTAATAGTATCAACCATTATTAATTTCTGCTCGCATCGGATGAAAATCAAACAAACACTTCAAAAAATTGATGACTTTTTAGATCAACACACCACTTTATGGTTTTTCTTACTGTTCATGGTGGTTTTACGTGTTCCAAATTTTTTTGATCCCTACTGGTACGGCGATGAGGCTATTTATTTAACTGTTGGTCAGAGTATCCGCAGCGGCAAACAGCTTTATAGTCAAATCGTTGACCACAAAACTCCGATCATTTATTATCTTGCATCTGTTCCCAACCAATTTTGGTTTAGAGTTTTATTGATCATTGCTTCAGCAATCTCTATAGGGAGCTTTTATTTCTTAAGCCGTAAAATTTTTAAAGATAAACTGTTTACTTGGGTAAGCCTGTTGATATTTGTGGTTTTAACCACACTACCTTGGTTTGAAGGCCATATTCCCAATGGTGAACTTTTTGTTTTAACTTTTGTTTTAGTCGGGATGTGGCTGGCCAGTAAATCGGGTTATCTGCAAGCCATTTTAGATGCCAGAAAACAAAAACGGCATAAGATTAATTTCAGCTGGTTGGGTGCAGCCGGAACAGCTTACGGCTTAGCAATTTTAACTAAAGTGCCGGCTTTTGTTGACTTAGCAGCTCTTTTAAGTATAGCCTGGTTTAATTTTAGTCAAGAAGTTTTAGACAAGCCTAAAAACTGGCTAAAACAGTTGTGGGTTATGGTCAAAGAAGTGGGCCCCGTTTTGGTTGGAACAGCCATTCCAATTATTTTGTCGATCCTCTACTTTGTTACCCGCGGAGCCGGCCAAGATTATTTGAGATTTGGTTTGCTTTACAACTTGCATTACACCCAATCTTGGCAAATTGATTTTGGTTCTCAGATTTTAAATTTTTTGATAAGTTTGCCTGGAAAAACTCTCTTACTGGGTGCCTTAATTTTAGTTTTAAGTCTGATTAATCAGTTAAGTATTAAGTTTAAATTTTTCTTGGCTTGGTTAATACTGAGTCTTTATTCTGTAATGTTGTCTAATCGGCCCTATCCACATTATTTTATACAAGCCATTCCCCCGTTATCCTGGTTAGTCGCAGCGATATTAGAAAAAATCATTACTGCAATTCAAACTAAAAAAAAGCGGCTAAAAAGCCTGATGCCTGCCGGACTGGGAATAGCAGTTATTATTTTATGCGGCCTAGTTTTAAAATGGTTTGGCTTTGGAACTTACTCTGTAAAAGCTTATTATCAATCCTTTGGTCAGTACTTAACCGGAACGGTTAATCAGCAGGAATATTATCAATCGTTCAATCCTCTCATGCAAGACAATTATAAGTTGGCTAGATTTTTTAAATCTAATCAAGTAAGAAATTTGTTTATCTGGGGAGATAACCCAATGTTATATGCTTTATCTCAAACCATACCTACGAGCCGTTTTACTGTGGCTTTTCATGTTGTAGACATGAATGCCTATGATGAAACCATAGAAGAAATCAGGCGAACAGAACCGCCTTATATAGTTGTCATGAAAAACGCCCCAACCAATTATTCTGAATTCTTTGAGTACCTAGACCAACACTATATAGCCAACAACGACTATCGTTATATGAAACTATATAAACGAGTAGAACTTCCAAATTAATGGCAAGAAGACTGACTCAAGAACAAAAAAAACGTATTCAGATTAAGCTCGGACCTCAATATACTCAACAGCCTTTACAATTATCTTTAATTGTAAATTTATTTATTTTACTTTTTGTCTTAATCAGTCTTAGCCTTACCCAGCCGGAAGTGCCTTTATTTCACTCCTTACCTGGGGCTGAGCAACAGCTAATTCCAAAAATATGGCTTTTGCTGCTGCCGGGGCTGTCACTGCTGATTAATATCATTCACATTGGAATCGTTAATCTAACCAAACACATTGACTCTTTGATGATTAAACTTTATGCCTGGGCTGATGTTGTTTTGCAAGTTTTACTTCTACTGGTTACTTTAAGAAATATTCTAATCGTGACAAAATTATGATTGAATTATCTGTTTTTTTTACTGGATTATTCTTATCAGTCATCACTATACCCTGGGTTATCAACTTTTACAAAAAACGCAATTGGCTTGATGACCCGGCACAGTCCTCTCATGAAAAACTCACCCATCAGAAACCTATTCCTCGTGGTGGAGGCATTCCTATCTTCATTAGCTTTGCCGTTGGTAGTTTGATTTTCTTACAGTTAGACAAATATTTACTGGCAATTTTACTCAGTGCTTTATTGCTCACCATTATTGGAGTTTTAGATGACATTTTGAATTTGCATCCTTATTTTCGTCTGGCAGCAGGCTTATTGGCTGGCTTAATAGTGGTGGGCGCAGGCATTGGGATTGCATTTATTACCAATCCTTTTGGTCCTGGTGTGATTGATTTAAATCAACCTCAAATCGCAATAACTCTTTTTAATCAAACTAAAACTATTTGGCTTTTAGCAGATATTTTTGCCCTTGTTTTTATTTTATGGAACATGAATATTGTGAACTGGTCAAAGGGTGTAGATGGGCAGCTGCCGGCCTTTATGACAATTGCACTTATCTTCTTGGGTCTGTTGAGTGATAAGTTTAGTGCTGATCCAACAGAATTTAATAATGCCCTCATGAGTTTTTTACTCGCCGGCAGTTATTTTGGTTTGTTAATTTATAATTGGTATCCACAAAAAATAATGCCGGGCTATGGAGCCGGCTCGCTGGGTGGGTTTTTCCTTAGTATTTTAGCCATTCTTTCCGGTGCTAAACTAGCGACCACACTTATGGTTTTGGCAATTCCTACCGCAGATGCACTTTATACCATTCTTCGACGCGTGTCCTTAGGAAAATCGCCTATTTGGGGTGATCGCGGCCATCTGCACCACCTTTTACTGGACAAGTTCGGATGGGGAAGAAGAAGAATTGCTATTTTTTATGCTTTAAGCTCTCTTATTATGGGTATTTTAGCTTTAATTTTAAATACACAAGGTAAAGTCTTAGCGCTTATTATCAGCTTTTTGCTGGTGCTTGCATTTCAAGTTTGGGCTAGAATAGATACAAAACATTATGTCAAACATGAACAAACAGATTAAAACTCTCTATTATTTATTCGAAAGTGCTCGACCACTCCAGTGGTTAAAAAATATTGCTTTGTATGCACCACTACTTTTTTCTGGTTTTCTATTTTATAACCCCGTAGGTGGATTGCCTTATTTCGTAGTAGTGTCCCAAGCTTTTTTAATTTTCTCTATTCTCACTTCGAGCATGTATTTAATTAATGATGTAATTGATATTGAATCTGATAGCAAACACCCTGTTAAAAAAAATCGACCAATTGCGTCTAGCAAACTGCCTGTACCGATAGCCTTATTTGCGGCTTTCACCGGCTTAAGCACTGTTATGTTTTTTTCCTTATCATTTAGTCCCTTTTTTAAAGCGTTGGTTAGTCTTTATGCTCTGTTGCAAATTTTGTACTCACTCAAACTTAAGCACCAGCCTATTCTTGATGTACTCTCGATTGCAAGCGGTTTTTTAATCCGCATTTATGCCGGAGCTGTGGTGGTTAATTTGCACATGAGCGTCTGGTTTCTTTTAACAGTGGTGTCAGCCTCACTCTTTTTAGCGGTTGGAAAACGTCAAAGTGAAAGAACCATTATGAAAGGCAAAAAAACTACTACTAGAAAAACTTTAAGCAAATACAGCCCAAGGTTACTGGATGTATATACCAGCATGTTTGCCAACGCCACCTGGCTTACTTATGCTATTTATACTTTTGAAACACAAATTTCTCATCCTTCAGAGCCGGCCTATGAGCGTTTTCCGCAATTATATGTTTTTCTGCCTCGCACCCTGCAGTCACAAAAACTGCTTATGTTAACTGTTCCCTTTGTAATTTTTGGAGTGATGAGATATTTAGCTTTAGTTTATGAAGAGAACAAGGGTGAATCTCCTGAAAAAGTTTTAATCAATGACAAAACTTTACTAAGCACGGTGCTTGGCTTCGGCATTGCCACTATAATCATTATCTACCTCTAGTAAATAGCACTCCAGATAATTATATTATCTAACTCCCAAAACTTAATTGTATATTCGCTCCTGGACTCGCTCTCCTAGAATGCATAAAATGCTAGTATTATTTACTCAAAATCATTATGTCAATAAAAAAAGCTATTATTAGCACTGCCGGATTTGGCACCCGTTTCCTGCCTATTTCCAAAACTATTCAAAAAGAAATGCTGCCAATTCTGAATCGACCGGTGATTGACTATGTTGTCAGCGACTGTGTCAAAGCGGGCATTGAAGAAATTATTATAGTTATGAATGCTCATAACTACCAGCCGCTTCACTTCTACCGCGAAAATAGGAGATTGTATCAATATCTCGAAAAAATGAATAAATTGCATTTATACGAACAGGTGGCAGACCTGCATCAAAAAGCGCATTTTCACTTTGTAAAACAAACTGACGAAGACTTTTATGGAACCTCGATCCCAATCAAACTAGCAGCTGATTACATTCAGGGGGAAGAGGCCTTTCTCTATCTTACTGGTGATGACTTTATTTACTTTTCTGATCCAGAGCGCTCTTTGGTCAAAGAGTTGGTTGAGCTTTATAATCAATCCAGCGCTGATGGAGTGATTACTTGTATTGAAAGACCCTGGGAAGAGGTGCATCGCTATGGGGTGGCCGAAATTGAAAATAGCAATGGACTTACTTATTTAAAAAACTTTGTGGAAAAACCAGCGCCCGGTACAGCTCCGAGCAACTTAGCTAACGTTAGTAAATATGTGCTATCCGCAGACATTTTACCTTTGATTGAACAGCAGGAACCGGATGACAAATCTGGAGAATACTATATTACAGATATTGTTTTAGACTTAGCTCAAAAAGGGAAAATAGCTGTTAAAACAACAGACGGCAAGTTTTTAAATGCCGGCGAACCACTAACTTGGCTCAGAGCTAACCTCAGATTGGCAGCGGATAATCCTGACTTAAAAAAGGCCCTGCAGCCATTGATCAACGAGCTATTTTCTTAATCTCCTAACCATTTTTCAACGTCTAAGGCTGCCATAGCCCCTGATCCGGCAGCAGTAATTGCTTGCCGATAATGCATATCCACCACATCTCCTGCGGCAAAGACTCCATTTACAGAAGTCATAGTTGGATAACTAACTAGATTTGTTTCAGTTAAACGTTTTTGAGCCAAAGCAATACCCGCTGCTGAATAATTTTGTGATGTTACAATATATTTTTTTTCATCTAACTGCAATTGGTCTTCAAAAATAGCTGAAACTGGTCGATGTCCGATGGCTAAAAATACACCGTCGGCTGCCAAGGTTTTTATTTTGTCTTCTTGCTTCACCACAATCTGTTTAACCATTTCTTTTCCTTCAATTGACTCAAGAGTTGTATTCCACATGACCTGAATATGATCGTTTTTTAAAACCCGCTCTTCCATAATTTTGCTCGCTCTAAATTTATCTCTGCGATGGATAATTGTTACATCTGGAGTAAATTTAGCTAAAGCTAAAGCATCTTCCATGGCACTGTCGCCACCTCCTATAACATAAACTTTTTTATCTCTAAAAAAGGCTGCGTCGCAAACCGCGCAGACACTCACACCGCGCCCTAAAAATTTATCTTCACCTGGCACACCTAAACGCATCGCAGTGGCTCCGGTACTAACAATTACAGCCTGAGCTTTTAGATCCGGCTCGCTCTGCTTTAATTCGTCACCCATCTTCTTAATTGTTTCTAACTTAGCTTGCTTAAAATCATCAACACTATAACCATCGGGAAACCGAGTCCAAAGTTTAAATGGCTCTTGAGAAAAATCAACTGCAGTAATTAAATTTGATTCTATAGTTGTACCAAATCTTTCTGCCTGGAGCCTCATTTCAGCCATTAGCTGAGTGCCCATTACTCCCTCAGAAAAACCGGGAAAGTTTTCAACTTCAGTAGTGTACATTAACTGGCCTCCGGTTTCATGACCGGAAAATAAAATGGGCTTGAGCTTAGATCGACCAGTATAAATTGCTGCACTATAACCGGCCGGTCCAGAGCCAATAATAACTAACTTAACTTCCTTCATAGAAAATAACTTTACAAATTGATAAATTATTAAGTACTAATTATCGTAGAAATTTACTCGTCAATGGCTCCCTCAATCAGGTTGCGATAACCCGCTTCTCCAGGAAAACCAATTTGTTTGGCTATTTGCTTAATTTCATCATCTTCTGCCTTGAAAATAATGACAGTGGGAATACTCATTACTCCATACTCAGCCGCAGTGTTGCGATTAGCATCTACATCCAGCTTGGAAATTAAAATTTGATCTTTATATTCCTCTGCCAATTTATCAATAATTGGGGCTGCCATTTGGCAAGGTCCGCACCAGTCAGCATAGAAATCAACTAAGACTGGTTTTCCTGCCTCCTTAATAGTTTGGGCAAAATTAACATCAGTTAAATATTCTGCTCCTTTTTTTTGATCAGACATTTAGGCTCCTTTAATATTAAATAATTAATGTTTAAATACTTCTTTAAGAATTTTATCAAGCTCTTCTAATTTTTTTTCTCTTGAACAGCGAGATGCTTCATTGGTTAAAAGGTCTCGTGCCACACGGTTTAAAGAATTACGGGCTGCTGCAATCTGGCGCACAATATCTATACAGGTACGCTCATCTTCATACATACGAATCACCCCGTCTACTTGGCCTCGAATACGTTTTAGTTGGATTACAAGGGGATCTCTTTTAGAATGAGTTTGTGCTTGAGTCATAGTTATATTCTTTATAATACCCCCTAGGGGTATCTATGTCAAATGCAATCTGATCTCGAATTCAAACAGTTCTAAACTGGTTTTGCAATTTCACAATCTCAGCCAATAAATCATTTAGCTCTTTTTCTTCAGCTTCGCTTTTATTAGTTTTGTGTTCTAATTTTTCTATCTCTTGATTAATAAGCGTAATTTTTTGTTGAACTCTTAGTTGTCGATATTTTTTAAAAGTTTTGTTCCACACTTTTTGAATGTTAATTTGTCCGACTGTTTTTAAAAATTCCGGATGTTGGGACCATTCCATTAAAGCGGCCTTCAGATCTTCCGGCAAATTATGAGCCAGCTGCTCTAAACTATAATCTTGCTCTAAATTCAGCAGTCTGCTTAATAACTCCCTACCTTCAGCATTTTCTACACCTATCTCTTGAAGCTGCTGTGCTCTGGTTTCAACTTCTTCCGGTTCAGAATTAAACAACAAAAACAACAAAAAGTCTTCCAGTTGAGATTCGGCGCCTACTTTCGATTCTTGCTCCGCTGTCCTGCCTTTATCAGATCTAGATCGGCTCGGTGCTGTCTTGGCTTGTCCAAAATGACGAATGTCCTCAGATAAAATGCTGGCTGAAACGTTAAGCTTATCAGCCAGTTTTTTCAAATAAAAATCTTGTTCAACTTTATGCGGAATGTTGTTCAAAACAGGAGCTAGTTCATCAATAATCTGACGTCTGCCTACTGCTGTATCAGCATCAAAACGCCGTAAATTTACATTTATGAGAAAGTCATAAGCGGAAATCGAGTTTTGCACTGCTTTCTTCCACAGCTGAGGATCATGGTGAATGAGATCATCCGCATCTTTAATTTCTTGATTAGTCTCTATGGTTGAAAGATCAATTGCCCTTAAATCTAAGCTGGTTCCCTTAATTACTTCAATTGCTCTCTTAGTGGCCTTAATCCCGGCCTCATCAGCATCCAAAGATAAAATTACTTTGTCCACAGTTCTCTCCAAAAGGCGGGCTTGCTCCTGAGTTAATGCTGAGCCTTTAATGGCAACTACATGACTAATGTGCACTTGGTGCGAAGAGATTACATCAAATTCACCTTCACACACTACAACTGCTTTTTTTTCTCGAATTTTTTGAAAAAGCTCACTGTAACCATATAAAGTTTTGGCCTTATGATAGAGCTGAGTTTCAGGCGTATTAATATACTTAGGTTGTTCTTTATCAGTCTGATGGATAATCCTTCCAGAAAAGCCTACGATTTGTCCCCTGTGATTCTTTAAAGGAAAAACTACTCGGTTGCGGAAACGGTCGTAATAACGGCCGCTTCTGTGTTTAATAATTAAGCCTGTTTTTAAAATAAGTTCCGGTTTAAATTTTTTCTTTTTGGTTAAATAGTTGTACAAACCGTCCCAGGAAGGCAAAGCATATCCCAGCTTAAATAGCTGAATAGAATTCTGATGAATGCCGCGCTTTTTTAGATAGGCTCTGGCTTCTTCTCCTTGCTTATGTTCAGTTAATAAATAGTGATAATATTTACTGGCCCATTGCAGAATTTCGAGCAGGGTTTCACGAATCTCATCATCTTTGCTTTTAGCATAGTGCTCGAGTTCAATACCAGCCCTATCAGCTAAAGTTTGGAGGGCTTCCAAAAAAGTCATACCTTCATATTGCTCTAAAAACTCAATTACATCACCACTGGCTCCGCAGCCAAAACATTTATAACGCTGAATTTGCGGATTAACAAAAAAACTGGGCGTAGTCTCAGAATGAAACGGACAAAGAGCTTTGTAATTAGCTCCTGAACGCTTTAAATCTATACGCTCACCAATTACATCAACGATGTTGACAGCATCTTTAATTTCATTAACCTGAGACATGGACTAAAATTCCTTATTAACTGGTATTTATATACTAACATTTTTGTTAATAATGTTTGGGAGAAGTTCGGGAGCATTTTTTTAATTTATAAGACCGCAAGCTTTTATAAAACCAAAAAAAATCGTATAATAATTAAACTTATGGCAAAGAAAAAGACTCAAAAAACCAAGCAGTCAAAAAAATCAAGCAGCAAGCATGAATTTCATGATACACCCTTCAATGTTTATTTTCGCAAGCTTGACACAATTGACAAAGGCAAGCGTTATTCTAAAGAATACGGTTCCATGCTAATCCTAAGCCTGGTTGAAGAAATCGGGGAAATGGCCAGAGCGTATCTGGCTGAACACGGTAGAAAAAAAACCAACCTTGCCGCCCAGCTTGATGAAACCTACGAGCAAGAATTGGGCGATATTTTAGTTGCCATCATTCGCTTTGCCCGGATTAAAAACATCAATTTACATGACCGCATTATGTACACGCTGGATAAAATTGAGAAAAGAAAAATAGAACCTAAAAAGCCTTAAAAATAATTTCTTTAAAAAAACACCTTCCTAATCATAAGCAG
>CAZSQY010000006.1:11893-15226 GCA_964609285.1 uncultured Pseudomonadales bacterium | reverse complement strand
ATTTCAATTTTCATGAACGTTTTTCTTGTTTATTTAATTTATATCGCAGTTGAGCCAATTTATGCGGCCGCCCATGGAACTCTTCCTCGGTGTAAACTACTACTTCTCCTTTTTGACCAACCACAGCTGCCACCATCCAAGGCAAAACATTATCGACTTCTCGAGCTTGTGTTTCTGGTTGATTAACATAAACTAAGCCGTCTGCTTCAACATAACCTTTGACACTTAAATTGGGACGAATCAAAAGCCGCCGCACTTGCCCATTGCGAATAGCCTGAGCAATGTCTTCCCATGTTTCCACCACTGAATAATAATCGTCTTCCAATTCATCCAATAACTGCATTTTGTCTTCCTGGATATGCTTGGTTAAGGTTTGCTTAACTTCATTTTTAAAGAGTTCACGTTTTTTAATATTCTTTTCCTCTGCAACCACATGAGAATCTGGGAAACTTTTTTTTAATTCTTGCAAATAATTATCAATAAACGGAGCAAATAAATTCGAGTAAAAAATTACTAGATGCTGAAAAGAGTAGGGATATGATTTAATTTTTTTGATTAAATCCTGTAAAAATAACTCGTTTTGCTTAAGCAGACGTCGATCAACTTTGTCACTACCGGTGCTGTAAATAATGCCGTCTCCCCTCCCGGTGGGTGAATATTTTTCCAAATATCTGTTTGGTATTTCGCCAATATGCAGGTTTTCAGCTCGATCAACCTCTTCAAATTCTCCAGCAGAATAGACATAAGTAAAGTGTTCATTGCGTTTGAGATCTATGACTAAAGCATCGGTTACCACCCCGGCAATCATAATCAGTTGATCAACATCAAAACGAGAGCCGCTATAATATTCGCGCAGCGGCTGTCTGCCCAAAGGCAAAACGTGCAGCTGGTTTTTAACTATTTTAAGTTGGCTTCCGTCAATCTCCACTAAAGCAAACACACCCAGACCGGCCAGCAAACTGTCTAAATTAGTAATTTCTTCCCGGATTTGTTCTAACAGAGTCTGCTCATTAGTCGCATTTTTCAGACGCTCATTGTCTCTGAGCGCTTGTGAAAATAATGATTTAACCTGTTGAAAAATCTGTTGTTTGGAATAGCTTTGATTGGGTTGATATAGAGAGATGCATGATTGATTTGACTTCGGAGATAATTCTCTTTTAAGAAGTTTAAGTGCTAAGTCTTGATAGTGATCCATATATCTTTCTAGCTATTAAATATAATATTTTAAGTTAGAAACAATTTTATCAAACGCAAAAATGAATGTAATTTATTATTTGATCCAGAATTGAAAAAGTGGTAGGAGCACTGTAAGAATCTGGTAAGTAGATTACCGCCCTCTTCTCTTCATCATAATGCAGGCATTTTGCATATAATCAATGCCGTGTTCATGGCAAAACTGAATTGCTTCGTCGCTCTCGCTGCCAGGTTGAAACCAAACTTTATTAATATCCAAAGCTTTAACCTGCAGCAAAATAGTTTGCGCCACTTTGGGCGGCACAACCATCACCACCACTTCTACTTTTTGTGGAATTGATTTTAAATCCGGATAAACTTGCTGCCCAAGTAAATCCCCACCTTTTGGATTAACCGGGTAAACTATATGCCCGGCCTTTAATAAATCTCTAAAAACCCGATGGCCGTATTTTTCTTTATTATGAGATACGCCAACCACGGCGTAAATGTAATCAGGAGCAATAAAGTTTGGCATAAATTTATAGGTAAAAACTATTTTAGCCCAAAGTAATCTACAATTTGTGTAAACTTATCGGAAATCTCTTCTCGAGAAGCCTGACCGGAATTATCAATCACCCAGCTGCGGCCAAAGTTTTCGGTTTTAATTAATTCCTGCAAAGACTTTAGTTTTTCTTGAAAGGTGTATTGACTGTCAAGCCGTCGTTGAATCTGCTCATCATTTAAATCGCGTTGTGCAAGACTTTGTTTTTGAGATTTTTCATCCGTCTGAATTAAACAAACATGATTATTGGATAAAAATGTCATACGAGCTTCAACAATTAAAGCCGCATTCAACAAAATAAGACCTTGTTTGCCATACAACTCTCGTCGGATACGAACTAAAAGCGGCTGCTCCATAATCTGATTAAGCCGTCTGAGTTTATTGTAATCATTAAACACAATCTCTCCCAACAGCTTGCGATTGATGCTGCCATCTTTGTTTTTAACTTCTGCTCCAAACTCTTGAGCGATAGTCTCGCGGATTTGTTTATATTTTGGCTGAGGTAAATCTTGATAAATGTGATGAGTAACCTGATCAAGATCAATATGATGCACTTCCAAATCTTGTTTTCGACCCAGCTCTACAAACTGTTCGCTAACATAAGTTTTGCCAGCCCCGATCTCGCCAGTAATAGCCAGAATATACTGTTGACTCATCTTGGCCTCGAGAGCCTGCTTGACATTTAAAGGTACATATTCGTGAATCAATCCCTGCTCTTTTTGGATCTGTTTGGCCGCGCTGGAACTAATGTGAGCTAATTCAGGACGAGCGATCAAAATAAAAGTATCAATCCCTAATTCTTGCGACTCACCCATGTGGTAGAGGCCGGCTTCATACTCAAAATCAGACGGGTTACGCACACCCTTAACAATAATGTCGGCCCCAATTTCATAAGCAAAATCAATCAACAAACCTTTAAATGAAGTAACTGTTACGTTGAACAAACCTTTTAAAGCCTCTTGAGCTAATTGAGCACGTTCTTTTAAAGAAAACAGATACTGTTTGTCAGGATTGGCTCCAATCGCTACTACCAGCTCGTCGAAGACGTCAGCCGCACGGAGAATAATATCAATGTGGCCATAAGTTATGGGGTCTCCGGAGAAAGCGTAAATGGCTTTGGACATAAAAATTTGTTAGCAATTTGTAGTTAGTCACTCCTCAATCACCACTCTTACATCCAGCACCTTGGCTCCCTCGCCTTCAGGCAAAGCTAAAAGTGGGTTAATGTCTAGTTCTTTAATTTCCGGAAAGTCTGTTACCAGCTGAGCTAAGCGGCCAATGCACTCAATCAACATTTCCTTATCGCGGGCCGGCTCGCCGCGTACGCCCTCAAAAATTTCAGAAGTTTGCAAGGTTTCAATCATGTGCAAAGCATCGCTGCGCGTAACAGGCGCATAAGCAAAGTTCACATCTTTTAAAACTTCCACATAGATTCCCCCCAGACCAAACATGACCATTGTGCCCAACCCCGGTGCTTTATTCACACCCAAAATCACCTCTGTACCGTTTTGAGGGGCCATCTCCATTAACAGCACACCTTCTAAATCTGCATCCGGTTTATTCTTACTAACTGTTTTCATCATGTCTTCGTACTTTTG
>CAZSQY010000006.1:2025-11793 GCA_964609285.1 uncultured Pseudomonadales bacterium | reverse complement strand
AACATCATCGTATTGTAAAATTGGCTCGTTTTTTTGACGTGACCAGTTTACGAACTGACTAAAGCTGGCCAAGCTGCTGGCAGCCGGCTCAGGAAAAGCAGTAGTGGCAATATTTACCTGGTTCATGATCTCCACTCCGGATTTAACTGTGGGCGAACCCATAAAACTCACCACAATTGGTTTATCAGTTGTTTTTTGAATATCGACAATTGCTTGAGCAGTTTCATCAATTTCAGTCATGGATTGGGGTGTCATGATGACTAAAATTGAGTCTACCTGATCGTCAGCCACAATTGTTTTTAGAGCATATTGGTAGCGGTCAGCCCGCGCATCGCCTAAAATATCGACCGGATTGTGAGTATTGGCAGCAGGGGGAAGATACTCTTCCAGTTTTTGTTTAGCAGCTTTACTCAACTCTGCTAATTCCAAACCATTGTCAGTCACCTCGTCTGTGGTTAAGACACCCGGACCACCGGCATTGGTGATGATCGCCACATTATCCACATCAACTAATTTATTTCTGGAAAAAACCTGCGCTAAATCGAAAACTTCTTTAATGCTGCGAGCCCGAATCATGCCGGCCTGCTTAAACAAGGCGTTATAAGCCGCATCCCCGCCAGCTAAGGAACCGGTATGAGAAGCAATGGCTCCGGCTCCTGCTTCTGTACGGCCTGACTTTAAAACAATAACCGGCTTGGGATTAGAACCACGATTAATTTCTCTTAAAGTATCAATGAACTGACGCGCTTTAGTTAATTCCTCAGCGTAAATTAAAATCACTTTAGTTTGATCGTCTTGCGCCAGATACTTAATTAGCTTTAGTTCATCAACATCTGCTTTGTTGCCAATGCTAATAAACTTAGAAAAACCAACTCCCAAATCTTGCGCATAATCTAAAACAGCTGTGCACAGGGCGCCGCTCTGGGACATAAAAGCCACTTGCCCCAGTTTTGGCATCAGCTTGGCAAAAGAGGCATTCATCTTGATTTCTGGGTTGATCACACCTAAACAGTTAGGACCGACCAAAATCATATTATTCTCCCGGCAGACTTTTTTAAGCTCTTCTTCTAAATCATCATTGCCAATCTCTTTAAAACCAGCTGAGATTACAACTGCTGCTTTGGCTCCTTTTTGAGCCGCCACTTCTAGATTTTGAGGCACAAACTTGGCCGGAATCGCCACCACAGCCAAATCAATCTCTTCTTCAACCTCACTGATATCGTGATAAACTTCCAAGCCATATAACTCATCGATTTTAGGATTTATGGGAATGATTTTACCCTCATATCCTTGATTAACTAAATTCTTAACTACATCGTTGCCCACGGTCTTTTCACGACTGGAAGCACCAATGATAGCAATAGACTTGGGATAAAATAATGGTTGAAGATCCATATGTCTCTTTCTGTTTTTTGAAATTTTAATTTAGCTGCAATGTGCGTATTTTAACCTCATCTGAATGTAAATTTTAAGAGGCAAAAAAATAAATTCGCAAATTGATATTAACTTGAAAGGAGCTTATTTCTGAGGGGCAAGCCTGCCTACCGGCAGGCTTGCCCCTCAGCGTTTTGTCTTGCTTTGCAAGATCAAAGCCTGCTCCCCTGTGACTAGGGGTATTTAAATCCCCAAGTCACACAAGGGGGATTCCCCCTTTGAACCCCCATTCTGATTTGTTCCCCGCAGCAAGCTGCGGGGTATAATCAGAATAAATTTACTTTTACTGGGTTGTCCTTACCCCATTATGTTTGCGAATTAAAGTCAGCCAGGTGGGTGTAACAATTAAAAGGACAATTAAACCAATTACGCTCGCTAAGACTGCAGCTGAATATTTATCTACCATCCAGCTTAAAGACAAAGACAAAATAGCAAACAGCAGGCTGACACCCATGTTCAAAGTAGAAACTGTGGTAGCACGATAACGCGAATCAAACTCAAGATTGGCATATTGATCTAATAACGTCCAGCGCAAAGCTGCAGCTAACTGCAAAATAAACAACAAAACAATACCGATGTATTTGCCAACAAAAGCGGCTGGTAAAAATCCTATCAGCAGCATCAACCAAAACATTGTATAAACAGTTTCTCGCTTAAGATTTGGCCGGCTAGAAAGAGCATAATTAATCAAAGCCATAACTAAAAATATACCGGCAAAGACCACACTTCTCTCCTGCGCATCTAAGCCAAAATCAATGGCTAAAGGCTGACTTAGAAAATAAATATAATACCAAGTAACAGCTCCCACGCCCAAGTAATACAAAGAAAAATCGCGGATATAAGTTGATTTAGTTAATTGTTTAATGCCCTGCTTAGTCTGCCAAATATAGTTGCTGAGAGTAAACTGTTCTGAATCAATTTGCGGTTCTTTATAAAAATAGGTAACAATGGTGCTAATTAACATTAAGAAACTGTAAATAAGATAGGGTAAACGTGGATTAACTGCATAGACACGAGCTCCAAAAAAAGTACCCAGGACCAATCCGATTCTGAAAATCAAAGATTTTAATGCTTGATATTGAGCAAACTCTTGTTCTCGATTCAGCTCTTTTAAAGAATCATAATAAAGTGCTACGTCAGATCCGGAAAACAAAGCTGTGCCAATACCATTGATGAGATAGCCCAACCACAGCATCCAAGCACCGGTCTGCTGGGCGATTAAAAAATAGCCTATCACCCAAATTAAGCTGCCTAGCACCATAGTTTTTCTGCGGCCCAGCAAGTCAGCCAAAGCTCCGGAAGGAAGTTCTAAAACTACAGTTAGCAAGTGAGAAACTGAGTAGATAGTAGCTAAGGCAGCGCCGGTTGCAAACCAAGTCTCAAATTCATACCAAATCGGCACAAAAAACATAATTGAGGACAAAAAAGCTCTGACAAAACCCAAGCGTAAATTTAAACGCAAACGATTTAGATAGTCTGACTGAGACGTAGGTGACATAATATTGTTGATCCTTCAAGGACTGCGCCTACGGGGGATGGTAAATATTTTAACAGAAGCGAGCGAGGTTGGCAGAAACAATTTCATAATAAAAGAATGCGGGCAAAAGCTACTGTTGTCTTAGTACTGATCTATGTATAATTTGACTATTATCCATTAGTTAAAGATCAATTTATGTTTAACTTAAATGCCGGAGAAGCACCAGTCCAACCTCCAAGAGAAAAAAAATCGCATACGAAAGAGGTTAAACAACATAGTGGGTGTTTTGCTAATTTAATAGGAATAACTGCTGCTGTATCAGCGGCTACAGCTCCATTTCTCTACAGAGTTTTACAAATAGATAAAAATAATCCCCAAGCAGTGCAGCAAGAGGTCAATCAAGCGTTAAACGAGCCCCAAACAATAGAGCAGCCTGCCCAATCAGCAGAACAGCAGTCTGAAACATCTGAGTTTGCTTTTGGCCAACCGATTCCTATCGATGCAGTGCAAATTAACAATTGGAGTACTATTGTTGCAAATCTAGGTATACCGCATAGTTATGAAACTAACAATGCTGGACGAAAAGGTATTGTATTAGATAAAGACTTTATGGTTACTATCATTGATGACACTGGTCAAGTTTATAAATTAACTCTGAGTCAAGCGATTGACACTTTCCAGCTAAAACCCGGACATGAAGTGACTGTTCATCCACCTCAGTCTGAACAAGACGACGTAACCCAGCCGGAAAGCAAACAGGCACCTGCAGATCAAGAGGCTCAAACCCAATTGAATCCACAAGAAGCTATTGATCAAACCATAGCTAGTTCGCCAGAGCAAGAAGGGTTCGAAGTAGCTCAACCACCTGTTGAGGGACAACCACAAGCAGAACAAACCCAAGCAGAACCAACCTCAGAACAACCTGCTTAAAACAGCCAATTTAGCTTTTACTCTACACACTGCCAGTCAAAATAGCACTGGTCAGTTCCCTCACCCGGCTTTTTTACACACTGCTGATCTTCACACGCATAATAATAACAATCATCATGTGAACTACATTCATTCTCACCCTCTCCCTCTACCACCGCGCAACTTAAATCTTGGCACTCATAGTGATATTTAGGGGCACAATCTTGAGCTGAAGAACATTTGTCTTGGCCGCGGCCGCTAACCAAAGCACAAGAATTAGCCCGACACTCAAAATGAGCATAACCTTGAGAATAATCACGCTCATGCAGCTCTCCTTCCAGCTGTACTGCCCGCGGATACATATCGCGCCATGCTTGCAATAAACCCTGCTCTTCTGAGGTTAAGGGCTTATCAGTTTCGATTTTAGGCACCACTAGGTCCACCACCATTTTCATACGGGCTATCAAGTCTTTAAGCTGCTCTAACTTAGTTTGATCAAGGTTATCAGTGTGATTAAACCAATATGCTTCCATGTCATAGGTGGCATCCTTGGCTTCAGCCCAACTTTGTTTTGATTCTTCAGTCAGGACAATCTGCTGTGCTGGTTGCTGCACGCTTGGGTGTCGTTCTACAAAACTATACTCAACCTCACCTAAATCTGTGACCGGCAAGGCATATTCTTGACCCCCGGCTATTAACTCTTCCACCACCGGCTGCGCATATTGACTAGTGATAGCAAAGCTAAAACCCTCAACCGGCACATCATTTTCAGACCAAGCAATCTTGGCGGTATTAATACCCACAATCCCGCAGCGGCCAACTAAAGGACCACCTGAGTTACCGGGATTAATAGCAGCATCAGTTTGGATAAAAGTTGGACCCTGAGGAGTTTGGACAAAACGGGAAAAAATGCCTTTAGTAACCGAGGACTCACCCTCGGCTGAGTTAGGCCAACCGACTGTGTATAAAGTTTCTGCCAACAACAAATTACTGCTGTCAGACCAGTCACAACTGCTTAACACCTCTGAACTTTTTAAAACCGCAATGTCTGAGTTTTGAGCAAAATTCCATAACACCAGCTCTGTTTTTGATTCTTCAATAAGCCAGGTTTCAATCTGATTTGCGTTTTCAACCACATGTTTATTAGTCACCAAATAATACTCATCAATAGCAAAAGCTGAGCCATGACCCTGATCAGTTAAAATAATATAAGTACAGTCTTTAGCCCGCTGCAAAGACTCTTCTTCCTTACAGTTCGACTGATCTAAATTACTGGATAAACTGGTTGGTTGAGAGCGCAGCAGTTTAGCTAAAGCAGTTTTAGCTTGGTCCTGCATTTGTCTAAATTTCGAAGAAGAAGTAGAGACAAGTGCTTTATCCTGTTGTTCAATTTTATTGGCCCTGTCTGGGTTAGATTGAGCAGTAAACCAAGCATAACTAGCAATACTGCTGGCTAATAATAAACAAATGATTATTAGGGCCAGCCAACGAGGCTTTTTAAACCAAAGCTTAACAGACTTGAAAAATTTCTTGATCATTAGTTCAAATTATATCAATCTTAAACGCTGCCACAGGTTCAAAAATTGTTATTTTTTTGAAAAACTGATACATTAAAGTCATCATACAAAGTATTCAATGAATATGTCACCTCTCATTAATAAAGCTGTGATTACAGCTGCCGGCTTTGGGTCACGGTTTTTACCAATTACCAAAACTTTTCCTAAAGAACTGCTGCCGATTGTAGATAAGCCTATTATTCAATATCTGGTGCAGGAATGTGCCGATGCAGGTATTGAGGAAGTGATAATCGTTGCCTCTCCCACCGAGGTGACTAAATTTGAAGACTATTTTTACGGTCGAGCTACTTCGATTCGAACCCTGATGATTCGCCAAGGAAAACTTGACCGCTGGGATAAAGTGGAAAAGGTTTTTCAACTACCTAAAATCACAGTTGTTCCTCAAGACGAAGGCTTGCCTTATGGCAACGGCCGACCGTTTTTAACTGTTAAAGATTTAATTTCGGACGGACCTTTTGTAGCCATGTGGGGTGATGATTTAGTTTTAAGTGAAAAAAGTGCAGTGCAGCAGTTGGTAGAAAACTTTGAAGCCAACCCCTGCGACGGCTTATTGGCCGTACAGGAAGTACCGGATAGTGAAGTCGATCGCTACGGTATTATTAAAATTAAAGATGGAACTGATAATCAAGTTGAGACTGTAATTGAGAAGCCTTCCCTAGAAAATGCACCTTCGAATTTAGCCTCTTATGGCCGCTATATTTTAACTCCTAAGATTTTTGATTATCTGAGCCCGGAATCCACCGGCTTGGACGGAGAAATTTGGCTGCAAGATGCTAATGATCAGGTGGCAAAAAATGGTGTAGTTAGATATAAGGTGGTTGACGGTGAATGGATGACCACCGGTGACCCGATTCGCTATATGAAGGCGCACATTAAGTTTATGCTGGCTCACAAAAAGTATGGTGATGAGTTAGAAGAGTTTATTGATGAAATAGACTGAGGAAACGTTGAGGCTGCTGCTTCAAAATTGCTCACACTACTCACTAATTAACCTTTGTGAGATAATATTGATTCTTAAGTGCAATGCAGTTTACCTATTACCTAAAAGCCAATTGCTTATTGGCCTTAAGAAATTTTATAAAATATAGCTAACCTATAATGGAAAGCTAAAAGTTTAGGAGAAAACGAGATGGCTCAAACAGCACAAAAGTCTCAATATAATAATCAAGCACAAGAAGAAGGCCGCAAAATATTCATCGGTAATCTTTCTTGGAATCTAGGCGAAAATCAAATTCGAAAATTGGCAGAGGAATTTGGCACTGTAGAAGATTGCCACCTAGTACTCGACCGTGCTACTCAAAGGTCTAGAGGATTTGCCTTTGTTACATTTGGCACCAAAGAAGAAGCTCAGGCTGCTATTAAAGGTCTTGAAGGCAAAGAAGTGGACGGCCGTGAGATTCATGCCTCCAAAGCTCAGCCAAAAAAGGGTCAGTAACAATTTCCAGGGAGAGAAGTAGTCTTAATCCAGCATCAACGAAAAACCTAGGAAACGCTGAGGTCTTTTTTGCGCAGCCTCAAACTTTTTGGAGTGACCTCCAACATTTCATCTTTAGCAATCAGAGTTAAAAACTGTTCTAAGGACGGTTTCCAGGCCGGAGCCAAAACTACAGTCGCGTCTGCTGTGGCTGATCTCATGTTGGTCAACTGCTTGCCTTTGCAAACATTCATAGTCATGTCTTCAGAACGCTTGTTAAACCCCACTACTTGACCAGCATAAACTTGCTCGCCCGGATCAACAATCATTCTGCCTCGCTGCTGAGCCTTATCTAAAGCATAAGCCGTAGTTTGTCCTGGCTGGTGGGCAACTATGGCCCCGCCGCGATTCCATTCAACTACCTCAGCTTGCGGTCTAAACTCTAAAAAACTGCTGTTTAATATTCCTTCACCGGAAGTGCTGGTGAGTAATTGATCGCGGTAGCCAATTAAATTACTGGTTGCAATTTCATATTCAAACCGAACATAGTCTTTAATCTTTGTCATATTAATTAACTTCGCCCGGCGTTTGGACATACTGGCTGTAATATAACCGGTATGATTCTCAGGCGCTTCAATAAATACTTGCTCCCAAGGTTCGCAGGTCTTGCCATTTATTTCTTTTAAAACAACCTCGGGACGCGACAGAGAAAACTCATAGCCCTCGCGGCGCATGGTCTCAACCAAAATTGCCAAATGCAGTTCACCACGACCAACCAATGTTACCCCATCTGCACTGCTGCCTGGCTCTAATCTTAAACCAACATTAATTTCCAGTTCTCTATCTAATCGATTACGCAGTTGTCTGGAAGTTGAATAGTCAGCCTCTTGGCCAGCCATGGGTGAAGTGTTAACTGAGAGCTGCATTTTGACCGTCGGCTCACTAATTGGCAGCGCAGGCAAAGGTTCCGGGTGCTGAGTATCAGCAATAGTCTCACCAATTTGTGGGTTTTTAATTCCGGCCAAAGCTACAATTTCCCCTGTACTTGCTTGATCAACTGCTTTGCGCGATAAACCCATATGAACGAACAGGTGATCAACTTGAGCAAAAACTTGTTTGTGGCTATCCTCAGCCTCTTTTTTATGTTTAAGCACACATATTTTTTGACCCTGATTAATTTTGCCTCGAAAAATCCTACCAATAATAATTTTTCCCAAATGGTCATCCCAGTCCAAAGAATTAACCTGCAGCTGCAAAGGTTGTTCAGGATCTCCTTCCGGCGCAGGCACGTGTTCAATTAAGGTTTTAAATAAAGGGGTTAAGCTGTCACTGTCAGTAATTTCAAAAGAGCCATTTGCTTTAACTCCTAGCTCCTGTCCAACCACCCCTTCGATCCCTCTGGCATAAAGTATAGGAAAATCTAACTGGCCTTCAGTTGTGGCTAAATCTAAAAACAGATCTCCGATTTCAGCCTCCACCTCTTTAACGCGTTGATCCTTACGATCAACTTTGTTAATAACCACAATCGGAGTCAAGCCCAATTTTAAGGCTAAGCGCAAAACAAATTTTGTTTGGGATAAAACACCTTCAGCTGCATCAACTAACAAAATGCAGCCATCGGCCATGTTTAAAACTCGCTCTACCTCACCGGAAAAATCAGCGTGCCCGGGTGTATCTAAAATATTAATCTTATAATCTTTCCAAGTAACAGCTGTATTTTTTGCCAAAATAGTTACACCCTTTTCCCGCTCCAACTCATTTGAATCAAGAATAGTACTCGCTTCCAACTCTTTTTCATGAGCGGCAAAAGTTTGGGTCTGTTTGAGCATGGCATCAACCAAAGTGGTTTTACCATGATCAACGTGAGCAATAATAGCAATATTTCTTAGCTTAGTCTGATTCATAATTGATTTAGTTGGAAAAGGCCAAAGCGAAGATGTAATTGTACCTGATTTGGCTTGTTTTTACAATTTAAAACCTCTAGAGTAGGCAAAAAAAATAAACAAACACAACAGTAGTTTAAATATTAAAAGTGATCAAACTTACTAAAATTATATCAATATTGTATAATATAAATATTATAGGATAATTTATAAAACAATCTGCTGGACTGCAGAATTGTTTTCTGCACCTAGCTGAAAATGCTCTTTAACATATACGCGTTTGTAAGAACCACAGAGAGGACAAACCCCGGCCACAACGGCCCTCAGGTTTTTCCTTTCTAAGTTCTTATAAGCGCACAGATTAAATAAATGTGAATTTTGATGATTTGAGAGGAGCTGCAAATAATGCGGCTTCTTGGGGATCTCTTCTCTTCACTGAAATACTTTACTTCTCGCGCTTTCCCATTACTTTGTAGTGGGCGGTTCTAAGTTAATCATGATTTGGTTGACTTGGATCCGCTCGCTACAGATGTTTTGTAGAGAGCAGATGGCGCGCACGCAGTGCGCGCTGTGGAGATGGAAGTGTTTTTTTCTTAGCCCTGAAGCGGGTCGAGCCGCTGAAGGGAAAAGGGGAGAGAGATGAAGAGGACGGGGATTTTGGTCTTAGCCGCCATGGCAGTGGCGGCGCTTGTTGTAGTCCTGGGCGTGAGCGCCCAGGACCTGGGGCCAGTGACCTACACTGAGGTGTGGGATGACCGGGGCAATGACTCGCTTGATTGCGAGTCACTGTCCCCTGGCCAAATTCATTGGGTTTTTGGCACCAAGGGCGCGTCGACTGATGCGCGCCTGGTGCTGAGCGGTTCCGGCGGGGGCACTTACGCCCCATCAGCGCCCCTTCAGGCGGAAGTATGGCATTTTTACACGCCATACTTCAACCTCGACGAGTTGGAGGCCACGATCCGTCTTTATGGCGGCGATCGTGGACCTGGGAGTGGGTTGGTGATCAGCGGGTTCTGCCCGCCTGTGGAAACGCCCACGGCAACACCGCCTGTGGAAACGCCCACGGCAACACCG
>CAZSQY010000006.1:0-1925 GCA_964609285.1 uncultured Pseudomonadales bacterium | reverse complement strand
GCCTGTGGAAACGCCCACGGCAACACCGCCTGTGGAAACGCCCACGGCAACACCGCCTGTGGAAACGCCCACGGCAACACCGACCGCTACGCCAACGGGGACACCCGTGGCGACTAGCACTCCCCAGCCCCCAGAGGAGCCGGGCCCACCCGCCCCCACGGGCGGGACCCCCATCAGGGGGTGGCTGTTGATCATCGGGCTACTTCTCCTTCCAGGAGCCCTAGTGCTCCTGAGGAAAAAATAGCCCCGAAAGGGTCGGGGTCCTGCCAGACCCCGACCCTCCTTTCACTTCTTCAAAAATTCACTAAACATTTATCTGTGCGCTTTTTCTTTATTAAACTAAAATAATTACTAAAACTAATTTTGTAGTTGTCAATCAATGACTAAAAATGAGCTGCAAACACCATCAGCCGCTAATAAAAATCGGCTTACCACTTCCGAACTGCGGATCTCCTATGCCCAAATTGGTTTGCTTGCAACAGCTTTCTTTTCACTTCTCACTGCCTGCGGTAGAAAAGATATCTCACCTACAGACATTCAACAAGCCATCAACGATCAACTAACAGCTGCCCCAACCTCAGCGCTAACCACCACAAAAAATCTTAATCAACCTGATAACTCAATTTCAAGGGTCGCTCCTGAAGCATCAATAGAAACTACTGATCCAACAGTTGCATCTACTCCGAACACAGCCTTTCCGTTAATTGAACCAACTGAGTCAGCCCCAATAACTCCTTCCACACCAGAATCGGCCGCCAACCTTTACTTCAAGGTCCCCTTTGAACTGTCACCACACCAAGAGCGCGCCATGCGGGCTATTCAATCAGGAGCTTTTTTAGAAATTCGCGGAATAGATAATGGAGCCGATCTGTGCAAAGAAGATGGCTGCTTTCGAGCCAGGCTTGATGTCAATATTGGTTTAAGCGGCATCTCAATCGCTGCCACCGGACCATTTGTTTCAGCTTACAAGCCTGAGTCTCCTTTCTCAAATGATCCAGAAGGTTACACCGAGGAATCAGCGATTGTGTCTTGGTCCACAGACACCTACTTCAATCTTCACAACAGAAACAACTTTCGCTATATGAACGATAGTGCCTGGGCAAACAGTGAGGCTTTAAAACTGGGAGATGAAATTCTGGTGTTATCGCCGGATATGACGGAGGAGTTTAAGTTTAGAGTTATTGATGCAACAGTGCTGCCAAGAAGCAATAATTTTTATCGTGAAGCAATGGCTTTGACTGCTGACAAATATGGGGGCGGTAGACTGGTTTTTGTTTCCTGCACCAAGGGTGGCAGAGACGCCAATAACCTGCTGGTTATTACGGCAATACCCTTAGATTTAGAGAATACAATCGATGAACTCAAATAAATGTCTTATGATTACAATCGTGAACTATTTAAAACGAGAGGCTCACATTAAGTTTGGGCAATCTTACAAAAAACATAGTGAAAAAATAAAAGAACTTATTGCTGAGATTGATTAAATTAGAAAAAATTAAATCAAGCCTGATTATCCGGCATGACTTTTTTTCCACAGATTTGGCAGTAGTATTTTATCTGAACCTCAGCACCGTCAGAGGATAAACCAACAACAGCGCGACCAAATTGCCCAGGACAGTCTCGGTGTTCTAAAATACGTACATTCTCTTTAATTGTTTCTCCAATTCGATCCTTTAGATGCTTCTTAAGATGAGAGGGTGGGATATCTTCAGACTTCCGATATCTGTCCATTATTTCTGTAAATTTTGACATGATGAATATGATATATTTATATATATTAATATATCACAAACAACAACTTTAGCAAAATTTTGAATATGCGGAGGTGGTGAGATTTCCCGACTAACTTCGCTTTACGAAGTTACCGGGATTAACCAGGCTCACATAATTAGAGTTATTGAAAGTACTGTTCGCTTGGTTGAACA
>CAZSQY010000005.1:22910-32756 GCA_964609285.1 uncultured Pseudomonadales bacterium | reverse complement strand
ATCGTATTGGTTGCGGCGGACCACGATGGTTTGGCGGTGACGCACATATTCACTCAGAACTTGTTTGATGTTCATCAACTGCGGGGTGCCGTCGCTGTTGAGCGCCACCATGTTCATGGGGTAGCTGGTCTGCAGTTGTGAATATTTGTAAAGCTTGTTTAAAACCACTTTGGGGCGTGAACCGCGCTTGAGTTCAATAGTGATCTGTAAACCTTGGCGGTCAGAATCGTCGCGGATATTACGGATGCCGTCGATCTTTTCATTGCGCACTAAGTCAGCAATTTTTTCAATTAAGCGGGCTTTGTTTACTTGGTAAGGGATCTCAGTAACAATGATCTCGTGACCACTATCGGCCTCAACAATTTCAGCCTGACCCCGGATTAAAATTTTACCTTTGCCTTTTAAATAAGCCTCTTTAATTTCTTTAAAATCATAAATAATTCCAGCGGTAGGAAAATCCGGACCCTGAATATGCTCCAAGATTTCATCATTGGTAATATCACTGGTAAACTGGCCGGCAATTTGCTGGTATTTGGTGTCGATAATTTTTTGAGAAAGGGCGGTTAACTCTTCTGCTCCCAGTTTTTTCTTATATTCTTTGTTAAGTTTTTCCTGATCTTCGTTAATGACTACCTCACCTTTGTCAATCATCTCCACCAGGGCGTGGCAAACCTCGGTTAAGTTATGAGGTGGAATTTTGGTAGCCATGCCGACAGCAATACCCTCTGCTCCCATCAGTAATAAATTGGGTAATTTGCCTGGTAGGACGGTTGGTTCTTGTAGTGAACCGTCAAAGTTATCTACAAAATCGACCGTATCTTTTTGTAAATCGTTCAGTACTTCTTGTGAGATTTTATCCAGGCGGGCCTCGGTGTAGCGCATTGCGGCTGGACTATCGCCATCAATTGAACCAAAGTTGCCTTGACCATCAACTAAAGGGTAACGAATATTGAATTCTTGAGCCAAACGGACTAAAGCTAAATAAACGGAGCTGTCACCATGTGGGTGGTATTTACCTAAAACATCACCAACAATACGGGCTGATTTTTTATAGCTTGAGCTATGGTGAATGCCGCTTTTATACATGGAGTACAAAATGCGGCGTTGAACTGGTTTGAGTCCATCGCGTACATCAGGCAAAGCGCGTGAGACAATGACACTCATAGCATAGTCCAAATAGGACTTCTGCATCTCATTTACGATTGAGATGTGCTTCACCTGGCCGTAGTCGGTGTCGGTAATTGTATCAATAATGGAACCGTTGGCCTCCGGGCTCGGTTCCTGTTTTTCGGTATTTTGCTCTGATTTTGATTCGTTCTGCTTCGCCATAGATTATTTCTGTTGATATTTATTTTTAAAAACTCAGGACAACACCCAATTTCGGTCACAAGCTGGGTGATTTTTGTCTAAGTTAGTCTTGTTGAAATCTTTGTTTGCCTGCTTCTAAAATCTGTTGTGCTTCCTTGACACCTTTCCAGTCTTTGAGCTTAACCCATTTTTCTGGCTCTAGATCTTTGTAGTGCTCAAAAAAATGTCTGATTTTTTCTTGAGTGGCTTGTGGAACATCTGCCATTGATTCCCAGGCTCCATAAATTGGATCAATTTTAGTGCTGGCCGGGACGCAGACGATTTTATGATCAACACCTGCTTCATCTTCCATTTCTAATAAACCAATCATTTTGCATTTAATGCGTACACCTGATAAAACAGGTTGAGAAATAAATACTAATGTGTCCAGCGCATCACCGTCTTCGCCCAAAGTTTCTTCAATTAGGCCGTAATTAACCGGATATCCCATGGCAGTTGGCATCAGTCGGTCCACAAACATATTGTGAGTCTCTTCATTAAGCTCATATTTGACCGTTGAGCCGGTTGGAATTTCTATTAAAACAGTTAAGTTGTTTGACATGGTCTTTTCCTTGAATTCTGGCTGATAATTTAATGATTATTAATATTTGTTATGTACTGAAAGGTATATCTTTAATTATACATCTAACTCCGCCATCTGGGCGTGGGTCTGGATAAACTTTTTTCTTGGGGGAACTTTGTCACCCATTAAAGTTTCAAAAGTTTGATCTGCTTTGTGTGCGTCGTCAATTGTCACCTGTTTGAGAATTCTGGTTTCAGGATTCATGGTGGTGTCCCATAGCTGTTGGGGGTTCATTTCACCTAAACCCTTGTATCTCTGAACATCAATTTTAGCATTGGGATTTTTCTCACGGATTTGCCTAACCACTCTTTCTCTTTCTTCTTCAGTGTAAACATATCTTTCAAAGGAACGGCCGTGGTTGAGCTTATACAGCGGTGGCATGGCCACGTATAGATGACCAGCTTCTACAATTTCAGGCATGTGGCGGTAAAAGAAAGTTAAGCCAAGGGTAGTGATGTGCTCGCCGTCAACATCAGCATCGTTCATTAAAATAATGCGATGATAGCGCAGGTTTTCCGGCTCAAAGGTTTCGCCGATGCCGGCTCCAAGCGCTACAATTAGCTGTTTAAGTTCTTTGAATTTGATCACTTTGTCCAACCGCGCTCTTTCAGTATTTAAAATTTTACCGCGCAGAGGAAAAATAGCTTGGAAACGGCGGTCACGTCCCTGCTTGGCACTGCCGCCGGCACTGTCACCCTCAACAATATAAATCTCTGAATCAGCTGGATTTTTGCTTTGACAGTCGGCCAGTTTGCCTGGTAAAGAAGTGCCTTCCAACACGCCCTTGCGGGTGACGGCATCTTTGGCTGCTCGAGCTGCTTGGCGGGCGCGGGCTGAGAGCATAATTTTAGAAATGATGCTCTTAGCTGCACTCGGATTTTCTTCTAAATAGATCTCAAAGCTTTTTTTGAAAACGCGGTAAACGGCTGATTGAGCTTCGGAGTTGTTTAGGCGAGTTTTAGTCTGAGACTCAAACTGTAGATCATTGGAAGCCATCTTGGCAAAAACCACAGCAGTCAAGCCTTCTTTAATGTCAGATGCCACAAAACTTTCGTTCTTTTTAACCAGCTCATGCTTTTCAGCATAATCTCTCAAAACACGGCTCAGGGCCATGGTAAAACCGTTAACGTGGGTACCACCATCCGGGGTATTGATTACGTTGACATAGCTATCAATAGTTTCGCGGTAAGAATCATTGTACTGCAGCGCTATTTCGACTCCAATTTGTTGCCCCGTCTCCTTGTCTTTCCAGTTATCATTCACATAAAAAACATCATTAATCACATCTTTGCCAATATTGAGATGTTCAACTAAAGATTTAATGCCATTTTCGTAGTAAAAATGCTTGGAAACATCCGCTACCCGGTCATCCAAAGTGAAATAAATGCCAGCCATTAAATAAGCTCGATCCTTAAGGATTTGAACTAGTGTTTTATGGCTAAATTTAGTGTTAGAAAAAATAGTATTGTCAGGAATAAAGTGCACCAAAGTACCGCTGTCGTATTTCAGCAGAGACTGAGACTGGCAAGGAAACATGTGCTTAACTTCTGATTTCTTGATTTCTTCTACAGGCCGGTGTGGAGTACCCTTAGCATAGGATTGATAATAATATTTGTCATTACGTTTGGAAATAACCTGCATCAACCCGGACAACGCGTTTACTGCAGACGAGCCAATTCCATGCAGACCGCCCGAAGCTTGATAAGCGGTCTCCTCGAACTTGCCACCAGCGTGAAGTTTGGTCATAACAACTTCTAAAGCCGACACTCCTGCTTTTTCGTGTTTTTCGACTGGAATACCACGGCCATTATCTACCACAGTAATAGATTGAGTGCCAAGGTCGCTTGCTTTAGCCACCCCCTGCTCTTCTTCGCTCAGGGGTGAGCGGTATAGCTCAATTCTTTTACCGAAACCCGCAATAGCTTCGTCTACTGAGTTGTCTAAAATTTCTTTGGCAAGATGGTGCAAGCCCCTAGCATCGGTGGACCCGATATACATTCCCGGTCTTTTACGGACAGGCTCCAGACCCTCTAAAACTTTAATGTCAGTTGCTTGATAAGCTTTTAATGCTTTTTTGGATGCCATATTTAGTTCTTATGTGATGTGTATATTTAAGTATTTAATTTAATGCAGCAATGTTTGTTTAAAAATTTCTATTTAGAACGGGATCTCAAAGACTCAAACTCAATAAATATATCAGACTATTTTTTGTATCATAATTTTAGTCCTAAATCAAATAAGTGTGCAGAGTTATCGGGACTAATCAGTTGTAAAGACAATAATTAAAATTGCCCTATAAATCAAGATTTTTATATCTCAACTTATATAAGTAATTATATCATTTTAAGTCTAAAAAAGGAATGCTCAAGTGCCAGGCGTGTATTGAGGTTTTGACTAAGATTTTGATAGCATTCTAATAAGATTTTTAAAGTTTTCGTAATACGGTCATTTTGAGTGTTGGTCTTCAGTTTTTGATGCAAATAACTGATGAGTTCTGTTAATAACTGCTGAGCCTCGGCTCTGTTTTTATATTGTTCTGCTAGGTCGATGGCAGCCGCGTAACTAAAATTTGGATCAAGAATTTGTTGAGCAATTTTTTGTGTTTCCTCACTAATTTGAGACTCTTTTTCTTGAGTTTGCAAATTGACTATCAAACACCTGGAATGAATGGTGGGCAATAACTGTTTAGGTTGGGTGGCAGTTAAAACCATCAAACTATCGTGAGGAGGTTCTTCTACAATTTTAAGTAAGGCATTTTGAGCCGGAATTGAACTTTGGTCAGCCTTTAAAATCACATAAATTGAGCGTTCTCCGCCATAAGAGCCGTAAGAAGTCTGACTAATTACTTGCCGCACAGTTTTAATTTTGAGTGATTCTTCTTCTGTATTAAACCAATTAATGTCAGTTTGATTAGCTTTAAGATCAAGAGAAAACTGATCCTTTAAAAATTTTTTAACTGATGATTGATGGTCTGTTTTATTGAGAATAAGTAAAAAAGAACGTCCGTTTTTGTTTTCGCCCTTAGTTATCTGAGAAAATCTTGGGTTGGAACGAAGCTGCGGCTGGTTGTCTTTTTTTGACATATTTTGATGTTGCTGCTTTTGCTGTTGCTGCGAGCTATTTGCAAATTCAGCTTTAGTGCTTTCCTTCAAGAGCTAATCTATTATATAGTATATAAAGAAGGTGGAGGCTGGACACAAACAGCAAGTTTTGTCTGTGGATTTTGAATTTTTGTAGAATTGATTGTCTAGCCAAACCTGATAAAAATTTTATTATGCCTGCCCAGCCATCAACAGATTCCATTGTTAAGCCTAGTGATCAGAGTCAAGATCAGACTCAAGCTGGGTCTCAAACTACAAAAAAGGCTTCTGCGGATGTTGGCAACCTTTCCCAGCCCGCTGAACTCAAGATTACTGCTGACGGAGAGGTGATGGTAGAACCTCAGAAGGCTGTTTCAATAAGTGGATCGGATTCAACCCAACCTACTCAATCGAGCCCCGCTGTACAACCCAACCAACCGGCGCAGCCCGCTCAACCTAGCCAAAGTTCCCAACCTATTCAGTCTAGTCAACCTACCCAACCTGCTCAAACTAGTCAACCTCAATCGGTTCAACCTACCCAGCCTGCTCAAACCACTCAATCTATCCAAACCACTCAGCCTCAATCAGCTCAACCTGCTCAGGCTGAACAGACCGCTCAAGCTGCGCCAAAACCGCAATCCACGCCGCCCGATCAATCTCAGCAATCTCAACCCAGCCAATCTCAAGCCAATGACCAGCCCACTCCTCCTACGCCCAATAATTTTCCTGGCCTGCTCGGTGTGTTGGTCGCTAATAATGTTTTGGATTCATCTCGTGCCCAGGAAATCAATAATGCCCATTTATCTCAAGGGACAGCAATTGAACAACTGATAGCGGAAGATGATGCTGTTTCTGAGCTACAATTAATCAAAGCCAAGGCTGAGTTAAACAACATTCCCTTTATAGACGTGAGTGATACAGGTGCTTCACCTGAAGCGTTAAATCAAATCGATGAAAGCGTAGCCAGACGCTATCAAGTACTGCCTTTTGCTATTGATGAGGAGGCTAAAGTCCTCAAGGTGGCTATGGCAGATCCTTTAAATCTACCTGCCATTAATTTTATAGAGCAAAAAACCGGCTTTAAGCTCGAAGCTTATTATGCGGTTCCCAAGGAGATTGAGCGTCTTGTGGCTGAACGCTATGCTCAAGATTTATCTGAAGATGTTTCCGCAGCTTTAGAAGAAACGAGCACCATCGATGCTCGGCGTGAGGCCCTGGCCTTAGATCAGGCTCAGCGCGGCGGCTTTGTGAGGGCCGCACCCATTAATAAAATTGTCAGCACTCTTTTGGACTATGCTATTCAGTCGCGGGCTTCAGATGTACATATTGAACCTTTGCCGGAAAAAACCCGGGTACGTTATCGCATTGACGGCATTTTGCACGAGCGTTTAATTTTACCCAAGTCAGTACATGAGGCGGTTGTTTCTAGAATTAAGATTTTGTCTGATTTAAAAATTGATGAAAAGCGGATACCGCAAGACGGTCGCTTTGATTACAAAGGAGCTGACAATCAGGAAGTTGACTTACGCGTTTCCAGCTGTCCTAGTATTCATGGTGAAAAAGTAGTGATGAGATTGTTAAAGAAGAACGCGGCTGTTCCCGGCTTAGAAGAATTGGGGATGAGCGGTCTGGCTTTACAAAGAGTAAAAAAAGCCATTAAGATTCCTCACGGCATTTTCTTAGTTACAGGCCCAACTGGTTCAGGTAAGACGACCAGCTTGTATTCAATTCTGCATAATATCAACACCCCCAAAGTTAATATTATTACTT
Organism: uncultured Pseudomonadales bacterium; assembly: GCA_964609285.1. Classification (GTDB taxonomy): domain Bacteria; phylum Patescibacteriota; class Microgenomatia; order UBA1400; family PJMF01; genus CAZSQY01. Next base: position 25,976 of record CAZSQY010000005.1, on the reverse strand, counting down.
TAGAGGATCCGGTTGAGTATCAAATGCATGGTGTTACTCAGGTCCAAGTGCATCCCCAAGCAGGATTGACTTTCGCTAATGGACTGCGATCTTTTTTACGCCAGGACCCGGACATTATTATGGTCGGCGAGATCCGTGATACTGAGACGGCTGAGCTGGCGGTCCAGGCATCTTTAACCGGCCACTTAGTTTTCTCTACTCTGCACACTAATTCAGCAGCCGGAGCCCTGCCCCGTCTTCATGATATGGGGGTTGAGCCCTTTTTGCTCTCTTCTTCCATTATTTTAACAATGGGACAGCGCGTAGTGCGCCGCATTAATCCGGAATATAAGGAAGAATATAAACCCGAGCCTTCAGTTATTGAGGGCATTCAACGAGTTCTGGGTGGGCATTTTGATGAGTGGTGCGAAAAAAACAACAAAAAACCGGAAGAAGTGACTTTGTTTAAACCCAAGGAAGATCGGCCTCAGAACGAACCGGACTACAAGGGTCGGATCGGTATTTTTGAGGTGATGGATATCAGCGATCCAATTAAAAGTTTAATTAATCGTGAGTCACCAGCGGATGATATTGAAGAACAGGCTATGAAAGAAGGCATGATGCTTATGAAACAAGATGGTTATATTAAAGCCTTGGAAGGTATTACCACTATTGAAGAAGTGCTAAGAGTAGCTGAGGTGCTAGAATAAATTTCATTATGATGTAAGAAGACAGCTAAAATAATCAACGCTAGAAAAAATATTAAATATCTTTAATAATAGAAATATTAAGCGACGCAAAAAAGTTATTAAACCAAACTATTTCAAAACATATGCACATTTTTGATTTACTCGAAAAACTTGTCCAATTAGAAGGTTCGGATCTTCACATCATAGCCGACTCTGAACCCTATTTTAGGGTAGATGGAATTCTACAACCAGTTGAGAATGCTCCAATTTTAACGCCAGAAGCTACACGGACTTTAATCGAGCCGCTTTTAACTGAGGAACAAAAAGAATATGTAGAAGTGAATAAAGAGTTGGACCTAGGTTATCAATTTGAAGACAGAGGTCGTTTTAGGATTAATGTCTATCATACTAAGGGCTCTTTGGCTGCTGCTTTGCGCTTAATTCCTTCGCGGATTAAAACTATTGAAGAGTTAAATTTACCTCAAGAATTTCATCGTTTTGCTCAGTTTAAACAAGGCTTTATTTTGGTGACTGGTCCTACGGGTGAGGGTAAATCAAGTACTTTAGCAGCTGTGATTGATGAGATTAATCAACAACGGGCAGAACATATTTTAACCATTGAGGATCCAATTGAGTATGTCTATACTCCACAAAAAAGTATTGTTTCACAGCGAGAAATGAATCATGATACACAGGATTGGGCTTTAGCTCTGCGCTCTGCTTTGCGTGAAGATCCGGATATTGTGCTGGTCGGCGAAATGCGCGATTATGATACTATTGCCGCTGCCATTACTGTGGCTGAAACCGGTCACTTGGTTTTTGCCACCCTGCACACTGGTACAGCGGCTCAAACCATGGATCGTATTATTGATGTTTTCCCTGCCCATCAACAAGGACAAATCCGGCAGCAGTTAGCCTCAACCGTAGTGGCTGTTGCTTCACAGCGCCTCCTCCCAAGGGTAGGTGGCGGCAGAATTCCAGCTACTGAATTAATGTTTGCCAATGATGCTATTCGCAACTTAATCCGTGAAGGCAAAACTTATCAAATTGACAATGTTATCCAAACTGCCGGGCAGCAAGGTATGATGCTGATCGAAACTAGCCTGACTCATTTATTGCAAAAGGGCTTAATTACAAAAGAAACTGCCATGCGGCAAGCCTTTAGACCGAATGAAATGGCTCGTTTGCTTGGTGATGGATAAAACTAAACAATTGTAGGAAATTTGCAGCAATTATTGCTGGCTTGTTATAGCCGGCAGCCATAGTCAAGATTTATTTTATTAGATATTAAACAGCGATTTATGCCAATCTATAAATATACGGCAAAAAATGAGAACGGTGAAACCCTTCAGGGTAAAGTTGAGGCCAAAACCAAAAATCAAGCTGCTACAGCTTTAATGAACCGTAAATTGTTAGTGATTGATATCAAGCCGCTTTCCGAGGGGAGCTGGAGTTATTTACAGAGTAAGATTTTTGGCGTTAAGCAAGATGATTTAGTGAATTTTACTCGGCAACTGGCTACTATGATTAATGCTGGTTTACCTTTATCCTCTGCCCTATCAATTTTACAAGAGCAAAGCAATCCAGCCATGTCCAGTGTTGTAACTAAAGTTTTAAAAGACGTGGAAGGGGGCAAAAGTTTAGCTAGAGCTTTACAAGAGCATCCGGACATTTTTAATCGAGTTTATATTCAATTAGTTAGAGCTGGTGAAGCCGGTGGTGTTTTAGACAATGTTTTGCAGCGTATGGCTGATACTTTGGAAAAGCAAAAAGATTTCCGGGCTAAAACCAAGAGTGCCATGATATATCCGGTGATTGTGCTAATCGCGATGGTAGTAGTGGCTTTTATTATGATGGTATTTGTCATGCCTCAATTGACACAGATGTATCAAGAGTTTGAAGCAGAATTACCTTTTACTACTAAGATGCTGATAACGATTTCGAATTTTATGGCTCAGTTTTGGTGGCTTTTTATAGGCGGCGCTGTGGTTGCCTTTTTAGGCTTACGCACTTGGAGTAAAACCGAACAAGGTGAAAAAGCGATTGATCAGTTTATTTTAAAACTGCCTGTGGTTGGGGTTTTACGCAAAAAACTGGTTTTGACTGAGTTTGCCCGCACCTTATCGCTGCTGATTACAGCCGGTGTTTCATTGCTTGAATCTTTAGATATTGTCAGCGAGGCTTTAGACAGCATTTCTTTTAGAGAAGTGATTAGTCAAGCCAAAGACGAGGTTGAAAAAGGTGTTAGCATGTCGCAGGCTTTAGAAGTTCATGAGATTTTTCCGCCAATTTTGCCACAGATGGTCTCGGTTGGTGAGGAAACAGGTCGGATTGACGAGATTTTAGAAAAGCTATCTGAGTATTATGAAAAGGAAAGTGAGTATGCAGTTAAGAATCT
>CAZSQY010000005.1:11306-22810 GCA_964609285.1 uncultured Pseudomonadales bacterium | reverse complement strand
AATATGCTCAGAAAAAATATGAAAAAACTACATGCCCAACTCGGTTTTACTATGATCGAGTTATTAATCGTAATAACTATTCTCGGCATTTTAGCCGTGGCTGTTTTGTCTGCTATTAACCCAATTGAGCAGATCAATCGTGGTAGGGATACGGGCCGACAGTCTGATGCTGAGCAGCTGTTAAGTGCTGTTGATAGGTATAATGCTTTCCAAGGGTATTATCCGTGGCAAGAAGATGCGGATGCAACAGATACCTCTGTGGGACAAGATGATGGGGCAGGCAACTTACTACCAATGCCTGTAACAGAATATCAACCTTGTGTAGATATAGATGATAGCGGGACTTGCGACGAAAATTTAGTTGCTGGTGGAGACTGTCCAATTGTAGCAAGATTGTCAACAGGTAATGATACAGTAAGTACTACTTATTGTCGAGGAGCTCAAGAGCTTAAGGATAGCTTTATTACTAGAATTACCGGCCCCAATACTCGTTCTTTGTATATCTATAATAGTGGGGATCCTGGAAGCAGTACCTATGTTTGTTTTGTGCCGCAATCGGGCGCTTTTGATACTCAAGGTTCCGATCGTTGTGCCAACGATGATGACGCAGGCACCTTTGGTGATGGTTTGCCAGAAGATGTAGGTGCTGCAGCGCGAGAATTTATCTGTGATGACCAACAGGATAGAGATAATGATGGCAATACTGATGATGCTTACATGGTCTGCCTCCCGTAATATAGCTTAACTATAGAATTTACAGCCCCAGGCTGAAAGCCTGGGGCTTTTTGTTGCACGAGTTTGCCTATTTCGGCGGAAGAGCCTTGCTTGCATCGGTTTCTCTGGCTTTCCCCTGCAGCTTAAAACTGCTACACTAATCAATAGATCATGCTTGATGTTTGGCAATTACTCATCACTCCTCCCCTGCTCTACATTCTAAGTTTTGTTTTCGGAACTATTTTTGGTAGTTTTTTTAATGTGATTATCTATCGCGCCGGCCAAGAAGATCAGACTTGGCTTAAAGGCCGCTCTAAGTGTGAGTTTTGTCAGCACTCTTTAGCTTGGTATGACAACATTCCTCTTCTCTCATTTATTTTTCTAAAGGGTCAGTGCCGTTATTGCCAGCATCCAATTAGCCGGATTCATCCGGCAGTTGAGCTGGGGACAGGTTTGGTTTTTGTTTTTTCAACTTACTTAGCTTGGAGCAGCCCTTTCTCTTTAGTCTTGAGCTTGCCCCTATTTCTACTGATTAACAGCGTATTGTGGCTAATCTTGTTATTTGATTTAAAATACATGGCGATTCCTAATTTTTTATTGATAACAGTAGCGGTTTTAGCTCTGCTCAATTATTTATTTTATCCGGGCCGGATTGCTTTGATTCCGTCGCTTCTCATGAGTTTAATCAGTTTAATATTTTTTATTTTTTTACGATTTATAACACGCAAAAAAGGCATGGGCCTGGGCGATATTTACCTTGTGGCGCCTCTCACTTTTTTACTTGGCTACCCACGGTCTGTGGTTGGGGTTTTCTTTGCCTTTATTATTGGCGGTGTGTGGGGCATAATTTTAATATTACTTAAAAAAAAGAAAATGAGCCAACGCGTGCCCTTTGGCCCATTTTTAGTGATTGGCACCTGGCTTGCTATGGCTTGGGGTGATCAAATTTGGCAGGCTTATTGGCAGCTGATCTGATTAAATTACGAATTTATTTTAAACTATTAACTGCTCACATTTATGAGAATTTTAAAAGCTTTTTTAACATCTTTAATTATTTTGGCTGTGTTGGCCGGCTTAGGATTTTTAGCCACAAGAGAAGTTTTGCTAATGATGACAACCACTAAAGTTAAACAAAGCTTGAAGTGGATTCGTGATGTGGATAATGCCCAGCAATTTGCAGCCGAATGCTCTGCTAAAGGTGCGACTAAATTGGAAACAGGCCAAATTCATTTTACGCAGCTGCGTTATACCGGTCCCAATACCTATATTGTGGAGGTGATTTGCAATGGTAGGCAGTTTGATCCGATCGAGATTTCAAACGAAAAACTACCCTCTTTAGTGCGGCATAAAGTTGGTCAGTCTGGTTTACGCTGGGGAACTGATCAAGGTTTGGATTTTGAGTGCTTGAATCGAGTAGCATCGGTTAGTGTAGTGGAAGGAGTGATTCAAACTGCACAACAGCCAGCTGAAATCGAAACACGAGTTGGTCCGCCTACTGAATGTTCTGCTTATGGTTATACTTGTTGTGACGCCAATAGCCAACAAGGCCGCAGTGATCAAATCGCAGAAGCAATCGACTGCCCGCAGGCTTGTTATCGAACCTGCCGTGAGCGACCATTGGTGCTTAATTTTAGCACCCAGCCCTATTATGATAAGTTAAATAGACAATTAGCAATTAGCAGCGGTCAAAGTGTGACGTTTTCTTTTACAGTTTCGCCTAACCAGGAGCCGGTTTTGTCCGGATATTATGATGAAACTGATAAGGTCGAGAGAACGATTGCGATGCTAGAAGCTGTTTTTACGCGCAAAGATCCGGAACAAGAAGTAACAGTGCTGTTGGACTATGGTGATGGCAGCCGGGATGAGTTTAATAGTTTACGCGGTCAGGCCGAGCACGTTTATCATTGCTCGCAGCCCAGCTGTGAATATACGGCTAATTTAAAAGTGGTTAAAGAAAACGGGGCGGTTTCGATTGATGGTTTGCAAAATCAAATTTATGTTAAAGTTAATTAATTAATTTTAAATTTAAGCAAATTTTAATAAATTAATCAGGAGTCTATGCCAAATAAAAACAATTATCAAAAAATGAGTCATCTTAAGCAGAAGAGAAACGCTTTTACTCTACTCGAGTTATTGGTAGTTATTTCGATTATTGGAATTTTGATTGCTTTGGGGATTGTGGCCTTTTCCACGGCCCAGCAAAAGAGCCGCGATGCCAAGCGGCGGGGGGATATTAAAGCGATGCAGCAGGGCTTTGAGCAGTATTATGCTCAGGAGGGATCTTATTCTTGTAATCCAGGTTCTGATTATTTTCCTGGGGGGAAACCCCAGGATCCAAAGGGTCAAGTAGATACTTGTTCACCTAATTATTGTTGCGATGATTCACCCAATACTCAATATTGCATATGCGCTGAGCTAGAAACAGGCGGAGGTAATGCCGATGGTGGAGCTTGTCAAAATTTCGGTAGCCCTAATACTGGTGGCTTTTATTGTTTAACTAATCTGCAATAATCACAAATTTCTATCAAGCTTTCAAATTTATGAAAAAAAACAAAACACAAAACAAGGTTCAGTCGGCCTTCACTCTAATTGAGCTGCTGGTGGTAGCCACCATTATTATCCTGCTGGCCACGATGGGCTTGGTTAGTTATCGCACGGCAGTTAAAAACAGTAAAGTAGCCAAGTGTGAGTCAGATCTACAGGCAATTCGTCAGGCGTTGGTGATGTATCGGTCTGAGGAAGGCAACTATCCGGCTACTCAACCTGTGGCAAATCTTATTAGTGGTCCTTTAAGTGATTACATTTCCAGCAGTGATGATTTTGACCACCCTGTTTCCGGATTGAATTATGAGTATATTGGAGGTACCAGTTTTACTTTGACTGCTCCGAGCTGCATTGATTCTGATATTACCGTCACCAGCCCTTAACCCATGAAACGCTCAGGCTTCACACTGATTGAACTTTTGGTCGCTATCGCTATTACGCTGATCATGTTTACATTGGGTTTAGTAAACTATTTTAACTTCCGCGACCAGCAAAAAATTAAGCAGGCCCAAAGTACTGTTAAGGAAGCAGTAATAGATGCACAAAACGCGGCTCGTTCAGGCAGAGTTAAAGAATGTGATCAATTACAGTCTTATCAAATAAGATTGCGCAATTCATCTGGACAAGCTGAGATTGAAGTCGGACCTCTGTGTCAAGATGATTTGTTTGTTGGAGTTATCACCTACGCAATGCCGGATGGCATTAGTTTTAATTCCGAACAAACTTTGCATGCTCAGCCTATTAATGGGCTAATTGATGATGATCCAAATTATGCGACTCAAGCTGGTCCTTTTACAATTACCATTAACTTAGAATCAGGAACGTCGGTTGACTTATGCATTGATAAATCCGGCACAATTTCTGAGGGACCCTGTCCTTAATTATTTATGTTAAGTTCATCACATCAACACCAGCCCGGCTTTGGATTACTAGAAATTTTAATAGCTGTGTTTGTTTTAGGCTCTGTTTTAGTCGGTTTAATGATGGCTTTAAGTTATGCTATCAAATCTAATAATCAGGCCCAAATTCGAGTAGCTGCTCGTGATCTGGCGCAAGAAGGAGTGGATTTTTTCCGTACTGAGCGCCAAGCTTTGGGTTATGCTGCTTTTCGGGATGTGGTTGGTTCGGGCAATACTACTTATTGCCTTGATGATGATAATTTGCCTACTTCAGTTTCAATTGATAGAAATAATAATGTGATTGACGATTTAACATCAGGAAATTGTGGCTCTTATGATATTGATATCGATGGCGTGTCGAGTAGTTTAAAAAGAGAGGCAGTTCTTACAGATCAAACTGATTACTATGATGTAGAAGTAATTGTTAGCTGGATCAACGATCAAGGCGAGATTTCTACAGTCACGGCTCAAGGCAGACTCCATCGCTGGTAACGCTGGTAGCGGCTTGAGGCAAATTCAAAACCCCGGAGTTTTTAAAACTAATCTTAATTTCGCAAATGAATGGAAGTGCTAAAATCTTGGTCAATACTGTCTGACACCAGGCCTTCTCCGCTGCCGGACAAAGTAAACCGGACTCGAATGATTTGAGCATCTTGACCATCGTAGCAGTTAAAAGAAACACCGCTAGCAGCTAATCCCTCAGGTGTTAGTGTGTAGTTAACCTGATCACCGGTCACGGGGGTGGCTCTAGAGGCGATAGCACCTGAGTCTAGGCGAATATAACCATTGGCACCAGTAAAATCATAAAATGTCAGGCTATTTGAAGGAGCACTGCATGGGTCTACTCTCCTCGCCCCTCGTACCGCCTGCTCAATTTGTTTTAAAGCATTGTCACCAGCAACTTTAATTTTTTGTTTTTGAGTTAAGCGAGCTTGGTTCATTAAAAACGTCATAAACAATACTACAGTTGAAAGTAAAATAATAACTGTCAGGCTAGTGACGACCAAAACCTCAATTAAAGTAAAACCATGGGCTTGATGGGCTTGATGAAAAGTTTGAAATTTAATTTTAGGCATGAATAGAATTTAGTCTTGGGATGGATTCACCTCTCGCCACTCATGTAAAGCCTCCTTCATCTCAACTGGCATATTGACCACTAGGTCGGGTCGGTGGATAAAGGTTTCGGTTGGATTGTAAATATTGTGAGTAGCTCCAATTCCTTCATCAGCAAAATCTCTTTCTAGAGTTACACTATTCCAACCGACAAAGGTGCCTTCAGCTATAAGCTTATTATCAATTTCACTAGTACCGGCAGATTGAACTGTAATATTTTGTGCAATAAAGACACCTTCCAGGTTAGAAGTAGCAGTACTAGGTGTATTAGAGGCTGAACCTGCTACGCCTGAAGACATGTTGTGCCCTACTGAATTGTCAATAATAATATCGCCGCTAACGATAAAGGCCAGGAAACCGCCCGTATCTACGTTGGTGATATTGCTATTACTGCCTGAGAAAGTCAGATCACCATTTACGAAAACAACCAGCTTAACGTTATTTAGCACATTCCAGCTGTTAGTATCGCTAATAGTTAGATCGCCAATGTGTTGATATATATTCAAATCAGAAGTAGATAAATCACTCGGCATTGTGTTACTCGCGAGAGTCTCACCATTAAACCCAAACTTGTTGTAATAATAGGTATAGCCTCTTTGTGGCAGCTGATTAGTTAAGCCCTCTACTCTGCCGTTCTCTGATTGAGAGCGGTTGCCGTCATGAATATTGCTATATTGTCCGTCTCCATCGACAGTATCCACACTCCCGGCGGCCAATGGGAAGCCTGGCGTATCTGCATTGTCGGTGCTCCAAGGCAGACTGGTTAACAAAGCTGGTTCACAGCCAAGAGTTGAGACACAAGGCCCAGAGCCATCATTGGGAATATAAGACTGAATATCTCCGCCACTGGCTAGAATATTGCCACCCACAGACTGAAACCAGGGGCCGTGAGAAAGATTAGCTGCTTGGACAAAGAAGTTGATAGGAACACCTGTATCATGAGTTGGATCTACATCAAAATATTCACACGTAAAAGAATTTCCATCTGTACCGTTGTCACAGCCACAGACGTAGGTGGTGCCTGTTTGTTCTGTTAAATCCAACGTTACATTATGTGTGTCCTCACAACTATCAGGAGTCATTGAATAAGAGCTGTTATCAAAATAGGGAGAGAAAGTGCTATCAAGCTCAATTCTGGCGTGGTTAACACTTACTGAGGTCACTGGAGAAGAGCCGCAGCTGTCTCCCTCCCAGATATTGAAGTCGATGTTGGGTTGAATGGTATTGAGTGTGTCTAGGCGATGCCAGGTTGCAAAAAACTCTGGTATGTAAAAAGTGGTTCTATCCCCTAGCTCATCGCCAGTTCGCGAATCTTCAAGACCATAAAAATCTCGCACATGGGCACTAATGTGAAAATTTTCAATACCAGCAGGATCGGTGGAAGGAAAACCGCTTTCAATTTCTACAGCCCAATGTGCAAAAATTCGGTCATACTCTAAAGTAAAATAGGTTCTCCATAGATTGGTTTGAGGATCAGAGCTTAAGAGAGTGGCGACATTGTCTCCACTACCATTTTGAATGGTGAGATCCTGGGCTAAATAATAACGGTTAAAATTAGAATCAAATTGAATGTTTGCATTAGCAAAATCACCACTTGGAGCATGTATAATTTTGAAGTGATTGGCTGCAGTTCCACCATGGTCCATTCTATTTAGCATCAACCTAATTGGCCAGTAGTTGTTGCGGTATGTCATTGGAGTCTCAATGGGTTGAGCCTCAATATTGACTTGGAAATACTTAATGTCTGAAAATATCCCGGGCTGGGCGCCTTCCTCAATCGCTAAGCCGTCAAAATAAACTGTATCACCAACATTAGATCCACCTGACGATAAAATAATTTGGGCATAACGCGCACATTGATCGCTAGGAGAATAACTAAATTTTAATAATCTCCACTCATTGCCTCCGGGATGAGAAGCACTGGCAAGGGAAGCATACCCTGTACAGCCTTCTGTGGGATACCGCTGGAGAATAAACTGGGCTGAGTTAGGAGCTTTTGCCCAAACGGAATAAGTGTAGGGCTGAGATGCATTAAGTGTTGGTAAGCTATGATTAATTTGTGGCCCCCATGTAGTTTCTGCACCTTTATTTATCGCGACACTATACTGATTAAATTTAGATTGATCTAAGGTACGATAAAAACTATGACTATCTAGGTTGCTTGCAGCGTAAAGAGTCCAGCCTTCTAATTCATTTTCAAAACTGCCATTGTCTAACAATTTCGCAAACCCAGGTTCAGTTTCTGGATCCCAATATTCTGTTTCAATATTAATTATGCTGGAACCTTGATTTGCAACACAAACAAATTCGGTTTCAGAGTAAACGTTTTGCACTTGAGGCGGCCTAATTTCTGGGGTTATGCCAACTACTACTAATTGCTGTGTTACTTCGCTATCAGCAACGCCTTTAATATAACGGTTATTCAGATATGATTGATCATAGACTGTTTCTTGGATGTTTGCATCCATGGGATCTTGATTTCTAATTACGCTAACCTCATATCCTTCAGGTAAATTAACTACCTCATAGTTAATTCCGCCCCCGTCTCCATAGTCTGCTATAAAGCCACCCCAGGTGCCAGTAGCAAGTTTGTGATTATCATAGTTTAAAGTTGGGTTGGTATAATCATCTCCCATGTAGTAATCCCAAAATAGTCTGTTTTTAAACCACCAGTCTCCGATGTTGTCTCGAACACCACCTACTTCTCTGTCCCAGCTATCACTGCCAGCACGGTTATCATTTTGGCAAGTGCCCCAGCAAGTTTGAAAAAAAGTAGGTGTGTGATTACAGCAGACACCATTCTCTCCGGAACAGCCATCAAAATTACCCTCTTCGCCGTCACAGCGATCATCGATTAGCACTCCAGCAATGCCAGGACCTGGGGGTATAGTATGATTAGCAGCAATCTCTGCTGTACAGGCCCAAATGCTTTCACCATCTGTGCAATCCTTATTGAGCAAATGAAGCCGTAAACGGGTATTTGTAATCACGGAGCTTGGTAAAGCTTGGTCTTCTGGATCAAATTGGCCATTGCGATTGGAGTCATAAAAGAACCAAACTCTAACCTGGCCTCGGGGACCTCCATTATCAATATACCCACATTCTAAGCAGCACATTTCATCGGCGGCACAATAACCATCTAAGTCTGCATAACGACCACTTATGCATACCATGTCGTTGGGGCAGCAGTTAGGACAGTTTTCAGTTGGGGGTGTTGGCGTAGGAGGTGGTGGGGTTGGATCTTCTTCCGGAGGCGGAGAGTAAGGGTCATCTTCTTCTACATAACAAACACCGACAGTTTCGCAATAAATAGAACTAGTTGTTTCGCATGTACCAGACAAGGGTGAACGACAGGTATCGCCGCCATATTTTTCACACCAATAAGGATCCAATTCAACCACGGTGCCGCAGGTTTGGTCGCAGTCGGTGCAAGGTCCATCAGGACAATCCACGTTCAGTGTACATGCTGTTACTCCATCAGGACATAGGCAATCATAATCCCATTGCTTGCAGCTTAAATGGCCGTCACAATGGTCATATTGAGCTAGAGCCCGCGGTATTAAAAATCCAGATATTAATTGCTTGATAGACTCAAGTGGATTAAATTTATTTTCATTTTTTTTAACCACTTTAACCAACTGCAAGTCTTCTTGTTCTAAAATCTGTTGATAGTCTTTTACTAGTTGCGGGTATTGTTCAATATGGGTTTGATAATCGATACTTTCTTGAGTTAATATTGCCAAAGTATTTAGCGTGGTGAGAGTGAGATAGCTTTCGGTTTGTTGTAAATCAGATTTTTCAAAAAAAGTTTCATCAAAAAAAAGATTGCAGTAAAGCACTGTCGGGTTTTCATGTTCATTGCAGGTAAAACCACTAACCTGTTTGCCATTAATAACAGAAGGACTAATTAAAGGGCCGTAAGTAGCTGCAGCATGATTACTGATGTGTTGGATATTAAAGACGATTGTTTGGGGTTGAAGCGACATGTTTTGGTTATTCCACTTGGGCAAATACAATCTGTCCACATTGGGACTATAGCCAAGCAAGTCAAATAAGGCGTGGGCAGCTTCTGTCTGACTGTCTCCTGGTTTAAGATCCAGGTGGGAGTGGTCAAGTTTAAAAATGAGTTTAGGGTATGGATCAGCGTTTGAGAATGGATTAAATAATCCCAACTCGGAATTATTTGAAGTTAAATGCTGAAAAAGTGTTAGTCCTGCTACGCTGATAAAACATAAAGCCAAAACCACAAAAGTGATTTTTTTATTTTTGACCAAAGACATAAAATTATTATGTCTCAACATAGAAAGAGATGCAAGTGGAACTCAAGACAGCAATAGTTTGAAACAGTTGTGGGTTTTGTGCTAAGCAAAAGTTCTATTCTATCTCAACTGACTGAAGTTGATTGGTTTCAAATCTTAAGAATCTGAGTTCTGTATTAATTATGTTAGTCCAAGCAGTTTCTTTAGCAATGCTTAAAGGAATGACTCTCAAACCACCTCCCAGAGTTCCTGATGCTATTCTATGAGCAAAATTTTTGTTAAAAGAAGTGCCATAGGCAGTATCTAAGACTGCTGATAAATGACTGCCAATATGAAATGTTTCTGATAATTCAGTATCCCATTTAGGCGTAGAGTACAGATATTGACCGGTGCTGTTTCGAAAAGCCACCAAAGTAGTTTTACCACTCTCATCTTCAAACAAGAAGTTGGTTATCAAATTATAAAGCTTGCTGTTAGCTAAATTCACTCCACGGTTGGTATAAACAGTAGTCTTTTCATCTAATTGGAGTGGTAGGGTGTAATCTTCAAAAGAGATGGGTTGATTGTCTGCTGGATAAGCGCCTTGACTGATCACAATTACTTCATCAATCTCATCAAAAGATAGATTGACTTGCTGATAGCAATCAAGATTAGGAATAATTTCTTGATCATCAATTCCTTGTTGCAACCGCTCTTCGATTTTTTCTAATAAAGCTCCGGCATCAATCACCGTCAAAAAAGGTTCGTCTAAAGCAGCTCCCCAGTAACCTCTACCATCCAACTGGTTGGTGTCCTTTTGAATTCTTAAACTCCAATCTAACAGCATTTGAGCCAGCTCTTGATTATCGGGCTCACCTTCTTGGTTGATATACTCAGGTCTAACATGGCGGATAAAATAAGGTTTCTCTACTCCATTTTCTACATAGGTTTGGTCATCCTCGTAAAGAATTCTAATTTGGGTATTGCTTGCTTCTTGATTAAACACTTCTGTGTATTGAGTTAAATCAAACAGCTCTTCAGGAGATGTAGGTTGACTTTCAAGGATTCTAACTGCTTCAGCTTCTTCCTCTACGGCTGGCACCTCCAACCCCAGCCTCTCAATCTCTTCTTCATCAACAGGATAAGTAATAGCTTCTTCTGGCTCCTGCCATGCCCAATCAGGCGGTCCTGCCTGTGAAACAACTACCAGTTGGTAACTAGGCCCTTGACTTTCTTGTTCTGTGTCCTGCTCTATTAACTCAAGTTTTAACTGCTCCATGGTGTTAGCACCTGATCTTGACCAGGCAACTAGATCAGCACTAGCAAAAATTTCAGCGGGCACAATGTCATTGGGGAAAGGGAATAAATAACTACCTTCTTTGTACTCAATCGGCTCTTCAGCCCCTTGATCAATCATGCTGCCATTTTCTAGAGTGTAAAAATAACGTTGAGCAGCTGAGTCAAATTCTAGTTTAATATTGACAGGCTGGTTAATCTCAAAGCGTTTGGTAATGTTTTCAAATAAAACAACCGGATCAATCTCAGGTGGAATTTCAGGGCCGCCAGCAGCAACCAAAGCATCAAAGTTAAAGGTGATATTGTCTTTTTTAAATCTAAGAGCTTCTTCTGTGCTAGTAACAATAACAAACCCTTCTTGCTCTAGATATGAAGCCACCGGGGTTTCGGTGGGAGAAACAGTTTGAGTGGGAGCTTCAGTTGGGGGTAGGGTTGGTTCGCTGATGGGAGTAGCTGATGGTGATTCAATCAGGGTAGTTTTGTCGGGCTGATCAGTGATAGGCACTGGCGAATGCCCTTCTTGATCGCAGCTAGTAAAAAGCCCTGTGCTAATCGCAATGGTAGCTGGCAGCCGCCATAATTTTGAGGATAAGCGTTTATTGCAATTTTCTTTGTTCATATTAGGTTATTATAATAAATATTATAAGATATTTAATATGTAATAGATATATATTTAATTTCTGATGTCTGTTTTATCTGG
>CAZSQY010000005.1:0-11206 GCA_964609285.1 uncultured Pseudomonadales bacterium | reverse complement strand
GTTATCAAAAACATTTAATATAAAGGATTAAATCATGGGCGCAGTACCAAAGAATAAAATTACCAGCATCGAGCGCGGCAAAAGACGGGCCGGCCAGCTTGCACAAACCAAGATCAAAAAAGATCCTAACCAGGCGGCTGCTCCGCTTCATAAACGCGGTTTAGTGGCTCAGATGTTTAATCAAATGGGTCTTGAGTTTAAAAAGATTATTTCTAAATAATTTTTGATAGCGAAAAACCAACCATGGCTCCCCGATCTGACCCTCAAGTCGACTCAACTTCTTCCAACATTGACCAGCGGCATCTTAAGCGCATTAAGTTAATGCAGAATCTATTTGCATATACTTTTGATGGAGGCGAACAGCAAGAGGCTCAAGAGCAGGAAATCAAAAAGCAAGTTAAGCAAACTTCGCCGGAGGGTTATAAACTTCCTCATGACTATGAGTTGCAGCCAGAGATAGAATCCATTTATCAGGATTTGCCGGAAATTGATGCTCAGCTGCAAAAATATGCGCCTGAGCGGCCTTTGACTGACATTAATCTGGTCGATTTAGCCATTTTGCGCTTAATTGTGTGGGAAGCTCGCCATAAAAATACTCCTAAAAAGGTTCTGATTGATGAGGCCGTGGAGCTGGCCAAAGAGTTTGGCTCAGACAGCTCTCCGCGTTTTGTGAACGGGGTTTTAGGGCGGCTGTTGATGAAGGAAAATAACAAAAAATAGCGGTTTAGCCTAAATTTTCGTCAAAGCACCCCAGTGTTCTTAGCCAAATTACTTCCCCTAGACATTCAGTTTTCTTTCTTTTAGATTGTGTCTATTATGCAAAACTTACCCGATTGTTTTCAGACCGTCCAGATTGTCACTGCTGTCAGCACTGGCAACAAATTGCCCAATGTAGCCCCTCAGGCTAATTTAATGACAGACCTAGGCATGAATCTCAAACTCGATTTACCGGAAATTATTTATGTTTTAAATCAGGAGTATCGCTCAGAAAATTTGGATCTCGACGTGGATGAAGTGCGGGCTGAATTGGAAGCAACTGATCCAACTGTGTTAGAATTAGCCAGAATTGTACAAGAAGTGATTGATTTGGGTTAGTTTTTGAATTCAACTATTACTTGACTTAAATTAAATTATCAAACGCTAGCCACTCAATCTCTTTTCCTCAAGATTCATTTTATGCTGCCAAAATTCCAGAATCCGCAACTACTCGAAACAGCTCTCACCCACCGCTCAGCTTTAAACGAGCCCAACTCCGGCACTAGCTCGCAGGAGTCTAATGAACGTTTTGAGTTTTTAGGTGATGCAGTCTTAGAATTAGCCGTTACTCTGTTTTTATTTAACGAGCTGCCTCAAGAGCCGGAGGGAAAGTTAACAGCCTATCGCAGCGCCTTAGTGCGGACTACTACTCTGGCTAAAGTGGGCCGTCGCCTCAACTTAGGTCAAAAACTTTACCTCAGCAAGGGCGAAGAAGCCACCGGCGGGCGGGATAATGATAGTCTGCTGGCTGATACTATGGAGGCAATTATTGGCGCTTTGTATTTGGATCAGGGCTTGGCAGCAGCGCAAAATTTTATTCAAGAGCATGTTATTCCTGAGTTTAAAGAGATAAAACAAAATAAATTATATAAAGACGCCAAGAGTTTGTTGCAGGAGACGGTTCAGGCTAAAGGCTATGCCACACCAACTTACCGTTTGCTTAAAGCCGAAGGCCCGGATCACGATAAAATATTTACAGTTGAGGTTGAGATTGATGGAAAGGTTTTGGGGAACGGTACTGGTTCAAACAAACAAACAGCTCAACAAGCAGCAGCTCGGCAAGCACTGGAAACGCTTGAGGGCTAAGGGAGAGCTTTGTTTCATTTGAGAATTCTCGAGAAATACTGTAAAATAATCCTTCTGTTTTAATAATCACTCAGAAAACAAAATATTATGTTGAAAATTAAATTAGCTAGGTTTGGCAAACGCAAGCAGCCGCATTATCGAATTGTGGTGAATGAAGCTAGAGATAAAAGAGATGGTTCTTATGTAGAAAGTTTGGGCCACTATGGTCCTACTCAACAGCCTAAGCTTTTAAAATTAGATTTAGACCGTTATCAATACTGGTTAGAGCACGGGGCTCAGCCGACAGATACAGTTGCTTTTCTAGCAAAAGTGGCTAAAAATGATGGTAAGTTTCCGGAGAAAAAAAAGAAGCCCTCAAAGAAGAAGCAAGCTAAAGAGAATGAAGTCAAAGAGTCTAAGAGCAAAGAGAAAAAGAGTAAAGAGACTAAGAGTAAGGATAAGGCAAAAGACAAAAAATCTAAAAAAGATAGTAAGTCTGAAAAATCGCAAGATAAAAAGACCTCTAAATCCGATAAAACCAAGAAATAAACATGCAGCATTTAATTGAGTTTCTATTAGTTCATTTGGTGAAACACCCTGAAGATTTAACGGTTGAAGAGACTGAGCAAACAGGCCGCAAAATTTATATGGTTAAAGCTCACGAAGATGATATTGGCCGTATTATTGGCCACAGGGGCAAAACCATTCAAGCTGTACATCGAGTTGCTTCAATTTTAGCCATGGACTTAAACGAACGTTTTGAGATTGAAATCGCAGATTAAAACAGGTCCCATCTTTGAATCATTCACCAATTTTTTTGTTGTTTTTTTGTTGGTCCGCTTGCTGCGCTATTTTCCAGAGCCTAGTCAGCATTCAAGTTAAATTCAAACCCTTCGATTCCAAACAAATCTTCAATATCAGTACTCTTGATTTCGCTCGGTGCCTTAAAATCAGTCGGTCTAAACTGCTGGATGGTGTCAAATACCCGCATTTCCTTATCCCCTACGGACGGCAGCTGAGTGTCAACTTTAGTTTTAATACTGCCGGTGTAGTAATATGTTTCAAAAGTAATATCTGCCTGAGTGTTTTCGTTCCCGGATTCTGTCTCGACTGCACTTCTATCTCTGCTTTCTTTTAACTCCAGTTCTACGATTGAAGTAAAAGGAGCAATTCTTTCTGCGATTTCCATAAAAGTATCAACATCATTTCGCTTGCCCTGTGCCACCATCATCAGCTTGAGGTTCGAAAAGTTTCTATTAGAGCCGGCTTTTGTAACTTGAGTGGTAGTTTTAGTTGAGTCAGTGCTAATTTCTCCTGGAGAAATCTCTAGTTCAGTGATACTGATGTCGTTTTGAGTAGAAGCCTGACTTAGGTTGGTAAGTAACTCCAAAACCGGTTTGTGTGAGGGTAAAACTTCATCAACTTTATCTTTTTTTTCAAACTCTTCAGAAACTTGAATTTGTTTTAAATCATTCAGTTTTTGTGTGAGCTTTTCAAAGTATTGTCTTTGATTGCTGAGTTCATTTTTTGATGCCCACAAAGTTGTTACTTGAGGTTTAATGGCAAAAATCAACATCATAAGACCACCTAAAATAAGAGCAACAGCCAGCAATAGATCGTGCCTGGTATTAATTAAAAGTTTTAGATTAAGATTTTTGTTTGATTCAAGTAACGACATTTGTTAAGGCTTTGGTTATTCTATTATTGATTAATACTCCTGCTCTTTTTTCACTAATTCTGAATCTTCAGTAAAGGCAACGTTGAGTTTGAAGTTGTAGCTACCGTCAAGGCTGCGAGCTAAGGCGGTTTTAGTCATAGTGGCAAAATGTTTTTTCACGGCCGGATCGTCCAAAACATCTAATGCTTCTTCTAAGTAAAAAACATGCGGACTTGAAACGGTTAAGGATAAAATGCCTGTTTCCATGTCATAAGTTAAACCGCTAATACTGATATTGGGTCCAAACAGATCTTGAAAAAAGCCCATAGCAATTTGCTTATCTGAGCGGTTGTCGAACAACTCCCGGATGATTTTGAGTTTATCCACAAAAAACAAGTAGTCGGCCTCAAGTTCTTGACTGTTGTTAATTTGCCGTTGACCTGATGCTATCTGCTCCTCTAGCTTATTGAGCCTTAGCTGCAAATAAAATTTTAGACCAAAACTAATGAAAAAAATTAGTGTAACAGCAGCGAAAAAAATTAAAGCCTTTTTAAAAATGGCTTGATCTTTTGCTTGTTGAGCAGTCAATCGGCGGCTCTGCTGCTCTAAAAAGTTAATATTTTGCATGTTTATTTTTCTCTCAACATTAAACCCATGGCAACAATATAAGCCTGCTGATTACTCTCCGGAATTTTTCCCTTAGCAGGGACAAAAGGCGAAGCAAGCAAAACCTCTGCTCCTGTTAATTGCGTGAAGTATTCAATTAAGC
The DNA here is from genome assembly GCA_964609285.1 of uncultured Pseudomonadales bacterium. Classification (GTDB taxonomy): domain Bacteria; phylum Patescibacteriota; class Microgenomatia; order UBA1400; family PJMF01; genus CAZSQY01. The sequence goes on along the minus strand of CAZSQY010000005.1, from coordinate 6,959 downwards.
CCGGCATTTGACTCGAGCCGCCGGATAAAACTAAGCGGGTAACAGGATTATTCGGCCGTTGGTTGTTATAAAATCTTAAAGTTTTGTTAACTTCTTGACCAATCGAGTTTAAAGCCGGCAAAATTGCATCTCTAATTTTACCCTGAAATTGCTCCGGATTAAGGCCATAGGAAGTTTTGTATTGTTCGGCTTGATCTTGGGTTAAATTGTTGATGGCTTGTTGAATAGATTTAGTTAGCAGCTTGCCTCCCCCCACCTTGTTGGCTGCTAATTGGATTTCAGATTGAGCCACGATTGCCAGCTGGGTATTGTTGGCTCCCATATTGATAATCATGGTAACGGGATCCTCATTGTTGAACCCGAGGGAACGGATAATAGAAAAAATTTGCGTTTCTAAGATGCTGGGTTGAATGCCTAAGCTAAAGAACATATCAGTATACATTTCCACTAAATTTCTCCTGGTGCCAATCAGTAAAACCCTCATAGGCTCATCTTTGTTTTTCTTGGGTGGACGGTGCAGAACCTGATACTCTAACGCTAGTTGGTTAAGAGGAATAGGAATATGCTGCTCTGCTTGCCAGTCAATAGCTGAAGCAAGCTCAGAGTCTGTTAGGGGTGGTAAATTAATGACTTTGGTTGAGACAATTTCTTCGGGTAAACTAAGCCTAACATCGGTTTTAGACAATTTATAATCATGAAAAATGTTATCAATCACTTCAAGTAATTTAGCAGCCTGGCTTTCATCCTTGGGCACAGTAATTTCAGTGGGGTTGGCGGCCAAAGCTGAATTTTCAATAACAGGATTATTACCGGCTTTGCCGCTTAAAATCTTAATACTATGGGTTCCGATATCGAGAGCTGTGGGCATGGTGTTTTTGGTTAATACTTAGTGTTGATGAGTAAATACTTAGTTTATGTTAATTTTAAACTAATTTAAAGCTATTTTAATTATTGATATTGTTTTAGTTATTTTGTTAAACCTTCTTGTCCTGAAACGAGAGTGAAGTCCATATAGCTGGGTGCTCCTAATCTGGAGCGCAAGACATTGAGAGCTCTGGCAGTTTCACCGGTTTGGCTAACGCCTCTAGAGTTAATTGCAAACTGAGGTTGATCTAATGAATTGCTGCTAATCTGCAAGCGCGTATCTTGGAAAAGGGGACGAATGCGCATTATTTCATCGCTGGTGTCAACACTTACTGTTACTTGAAAAGCGTAGTCTCCGGTTGGATTGCGAGTAATGTCCCCGCACTCAAATCCCGTATCACGAGTTCCGGGGCAGGTATCTTCTCCAGAACAAGGATCAAAAGCCAGGTGTCGGCTTGTGTCTGATTGGTAAAGTGAGACTAAGATAGCAGTTGGTGATTGAGCACAACTATCACTGTCTGACTCCCACCAGTTAATGGTGGCATTATTGGCAGTTCCGTTAAGAGGAATTTCAACAGTAGTGTTTTCATCGACATACATTTCAAATGAATTGCTTGATTCTATAGTGTATTCTACATCGCTTTGGTTGAGGTTGATTGTGCCAGGACCACTATCTTTAGTAATATCTGTAAAAATTCCACCCGGACTGTCTTCTTCAAATTCTTGAATAGTAGATAAGCTCTTCTCTACTCCACCCTCAGCAGCATTAAATACCCGTACTGATTCATCCTGAGTAAAAGCAATTTGTTGTTCTTGGGCTGTGCGCTGACTAACAGCAATGGCAATAGTTAAGATAACGCTCATAATGAGTAAAGTAACAACCGCCACCTGGCCAGGCTGAGAAGCATGATGCTGTGGCAGATTTTTTAAGCAAATAGATTGCTGAGACATTGTTTTAGGAAATAAAATATCAAATAGCACCATACCTTTCTATCATAAATAATTTTAGATCAAAGGTAAATAGAGTTTTTAATTTGCCGCCGGTATTTTGTTTTTTGCTGTGGGTTTAAAAAAGGGTCTCCAATCAATTTTTTGTTTTTTGATTTGATTTGAAATTTTTTTAGCTTGATTAATTAATTGCAAATTATTCCATGAAGCAAACTGTAGTTCATTGAGACCATGTTGTTCAAAGCCAAACAAATCTCCCGCACCTCTATTTTGCAAATCAATTTCTGCCAATTTTAAACCATCTGTTTCTTGGGCAAACAGTTTTAATCGTTTTTTAGCCTCAGTTGTTTTAGAGCTGCTAAATAAAACACAATAGCTGGCCTGACCCTGTCGACCCACCCTGCCGCGCAGCTGATGCAAACTAGCTAAGCCAAAACGGTCCGCGCCTTCGATGAGCATGATGTTGGCTTGAGGTAAATCCACTCCCACTTCGACTATGGTAGTTGAAACCAAGAGATCAATTTTTTTAGCAAATAATTGCTTGATAATTTTTTCTTGTTGATCTGGTTTTTGTTGCCCGTGCAGTAATGAAATTCGAAGCTGATCTCCATATTTTTGCTGCAATTCTGCGTAAATCTCAGTGGCAGCCGGCACTTGGCTAAAAGCCTCATGGTCTGAGGGATCAATAAAGGGACAAACCACCATGGCCAGCTGATTATTCTGGCTTGAGTTTTGTAATTGTTCTGCTGCCCAGTTATAAGCATCGTCTTTTTTTGAGTTTGGTACGTACCAAGTTTTTAAGGGTCTTTTGCCAAACGGCATTTGTTTGATAAGCGAAACATTAAGGTGTGAAAAGATGGTGAGCATGTAGCTGCGCGGAATTGGCGTGGCTGTCATGGTCAAGATGTGGGGTTGAATGGTGTTGGTTGGTTCAAGACCCTCTGCTCGCTGGGCAACACCGAACCGATGTTGTTCATCATAAATAATTAGACCAGGATCAATCTGATCAAACTGATTAATGACAGCATGAGTGCCAATATAAAGTTTGGGTTTATTATGTGATGGCTGAGCTTCTTTGTCAGAGTCTTTGCCTGCTTTTGTATGATTATCTCCTGTCAACAACACAGTTTCCATCTGAGGCAACAGTTTTTGCAGAGTTTCATAATGCTGTTGTGCGAGTATTTTGGTTGGAGCCACCAAAGCTACATTGTGCCCTGCTATAATTATTTGGTGTGCAGCTAAAGCAGCCACTACGGTTTTACCTGAGCCTACGTCGCCAATTAGCAAGCGATTCATTGGGGTTGATTGCTCTAAATCTTGAATAATTTCTTGAACAGCTTGATTTTGGTCTGTTGTTAACTCAAAGGGTAAGGAGTCTGGTACTAGGTCTTGAATTTTGTTTTTGTTAAGGCTTGCTTTAGCTTCTTTTTGTTGCCATTCCTGTTTAATTTGTTGTGATTGCTGAATTAAAGCCAGTAGTTCTTCCAGAGCCAATCTTTGTCTGGCTTTGACCACAGACTCTTTTTCTTGTGGGAAATGCAGCTGGCTTAAGGCTTTGTCTAAATTCATTAACTTGAATTTATCACTTAAAAGATCATTGCTAATTTTGAGGTTATCCACGATTTCTTTTAAAAAGCGCCTCAGGTTACCCTGCTTTAAACCCAGGGTTTGAGAATATAAAGGCACCAAGCGGCCGGTATGGAGTTGATCTTGTTTAATCTCTTCTACTGTGGGTTGAGTTAAAGTGCGGTACGAACTGTATTCACCTGAGAAAAAATAAGTTTTCTGAGTTTTTAAGCTGTGTTTGAGATATTTGTTATTAAACCAAATGCATTTAACTCGGCCGGTTTTATCTTGGATCACGGCGTTAGTAATACGGGTCCGGTTTTTGAAATATTCTTTAACAGAAACCAGTTGCGCTTTGACTGTATTGATTTGATCTTGCTGTAAGTTATTAATGGTAGTAATACGCGAGCGATCCTCGTAGCGCAGAGGCAAAAATAAGAGAAAATCTTGAATATTAACAATATCGTGTTGGCGCAATTTTTCAAAAGTTTTATCGCCAATTCCAGTGACCTTGAGTAGTGAATCAGATAAAGAATACATAATTTTGATTATACCTCGTAGCCTGTTTTAGCCCACCTTTCGGTAGGTAAATCTACTGGGGAATACAATGCCGAATGGGGGTCAAAGGTAATAGGCCTTCAGGAATGAGCCCATTTTTAATCTAATACTAATTTACGAATTTATTAGGTTTTATCAATGCAAAAATTACTGCTGCCATAATCATAATGCGCCTGGAGAGTGATAAAAAATCAATGACTAATAATTTAAAATACTTGGAGCATTAGGACTGCTTGAGCTACAGCTGCCACTACCATACTGGCAATAGCAATAATGGCAAAGGTTTTTGTGAGACGCTGACGTTGTCGGCGAGTCATATTTTTTTAATGAATTATTAATTGATAATAATCGCGTTTACCGATTCTAATCACTTGTTTGTTTTTTATTTCAATTTCCGCATAAGGGTCAGTTAGCTTTTTGTCTTGAGGCATAAGTCGAATTCCGCCCTGCTCGGCTAAACGTCGCAGTTGACTGTTGCTGTATTTAGATTGGCACAAACTTAAAATCTGGAGGAGCTGCATTTGATTTTGAGGCAGCTCAACTTGAGGCATTTTTGGCGGTAGTTCGCCTGCTTGAACTGTTTGTTCAAACACACTTTGTGCTTGATTAGCTGCATCTTTATCATGCAGGTCGGCTGTAATAGTCCAAGCCAGCTTTTTCTTAAACTCCATAGGATTTTCGTTCTGCTCAATGGCTTTCTGCATCTGCTCTACTTCTGACAGAGGCACATTAGTCAAGGTTTGAAAATAGGTAATGATTAGCTTGTCTTTAATACTCATGAGCTTGCCATACATTTCAACTGGTTTTTCAGTTAAAGCTATGTAATTATCAAAGCTTTTACTCATTTTTCGGCCATCAGTCCCTTCAATTAAAGGTGTAGTTAGGACCCATTTTTCATGATTGTTATAAATTTTTTGCAAAGTACGGCCCATCATCATGTTAAAAGTTTGATCAGTGCCGCCAATTTCTAAATCAACATTCATCACAACGCTGTCGTAGCCCTGCAGCAGGGGATAAATTATTTCATGGCCATAAATGGGCAGTGCTTTTTCCATGCGGCGCTGGAACATATCTCGCTCTAATAGCTGCTGTACAGTGGTTTTGGCTAAGAGCTTTACAATATCAGCGTAGTTTAATTTTTCTAACCAATCCCCATTGTGCATAATTTTGATCATGTTAAAGTCTAAAATTTTACTGGCTTGGCTTTTCCAGTTTTTGAAGTTGGCCTCGATTTCTTCATCTGTTAACATGGGGCGACTTTCGTCTCGGCCGGTAGGGTCACCGATTTTTACAGTTCCATTGCCAACTAACAAAATTACTTCATGTCCCAAATCAGCAAACTGCTGCAATTTGCGCAAAGCCACGGCATGCCCTAAATGTAGCAGCCCACCAGTCGGATCTATGCCCAAATAAAGCTTGATTGAGCGCTGCTGCAAAAGCTTGGTGAGGCTTTTTTTATCAGGTAAAATTTCAGCCACGCCGCGGGTTAAAACTTGATTAATTTGATCCGGATCGCTTGTTGGCATGTTAGCTTTCTGAGTAATAAATTAATAGTTGTATTTTATTCTAACACTGGAGATTTTAACATCAGCTCTGGATGAACTCAGATTCTAAGCTCTGGCAATCCGGCCTGAGTTAGTTCTTGGGAAGCGCTGCTGGCTGTTTATGACTCAGGTTTGCTATAATGAACTTTCAATTATTATGGAAATCAATCTAACTAAAATTTGGCAAACTATTGCGAGTCCTTTTATCTGGTTGTTTAAGCAGTTAAAGAGCTTGTATCAAGCCGCCGACCGTTGGCTAAATGGTCGAGCTCACTCGCGCCGTTCACAAGCTTGGCGAGAAGCAGTTTTGCAGCGTCAAGGTGGCTCTTCTTCTTCTTCGCCCCGCAATTCGCGTTTAAGCTCTGCTCAGCAGCAGTTAAAAAAAGTTAAGACTTTAAGATTAATCGCGATTGGTTTATTCGTTTTAGTTATTTTAAGTGTGGTTGGATTTTTTGGTGCTTTTGCTTATTTTTCCCGCGATATTCCTCAGCCTGGTGAGGTGGTGCGGCGTGACGGCTTTAGTACTAAGATTTTTGATCGTAATAACAAACTGCTTTTTGATCTTTTTGATGAGGAGCGGCGTTCTCCTGTCAAGCTTGATGCAGTTCCGGCCTCAATGCGCAACGCAACGGTGGCCATAGAAGACAAGGATTTTTATAAACACCGGGGTTTTGATTTTTTAACCGCCTTGCGCATTCCTTATAATGTGATTGCTCGCCGCCGCTTGGTGGGTGGTTCCACTCTCACTCAGCAGTTGGTTAAAAATGTTTTGCTAACTAACGAGCGCACAATTTCTCGCAAATTTAAAGAGTTGGTTTTGGCCATTCAAATTGAGCGCACTTTTAGCAAAGATCAGATTTTAGAAATGTATCTGAATGAAGTGCCCTACGGCGGTACAGCTTGGGGTGTAGCCTCTGCAGCAGAGCTATATTTTAACAAACCAGCTCAGGAGTTAAATCTGTTGGAGTCGGCCTTTTTGGCAGGGCTGCCCCAGCGCCCTAGTATTTATTCTCCTTTTAGTGGTAAGACTGACAAAGATGGGGAACCCTTGTGGCAAATCAGAACCAGGGCAGTTCTGCGCGCTATGTTGGACCAGGGTTTTATTAGTACAGAAGAATACAATCAAGCAATTGAATCTTTAACTGATTTAGAATTTGATAAGGGTACACTTGAGATAAAAGCCCCTCACTTTGTGTTTTATGTTAAAGAGCGTTTGACAGAAATGTATGGTGAGGATTTGGTGGAACAAGGCGGTTTAAAAGTTGTTACTAGCCTAGATTTAGATCTGCAGGAAAAAGCGCAGCAAATTGTGACTGAAGAAGTAGAAGCAGTGGAAGATTATCATATTACCAATGGCGCCTCCTTAATTATGGATCCGCGAACCGGTGAAATTATTGCAATGGTCGGTAGCCGCGACTATTTTAATAATGAGAATGGTGGTCAGTTTAATGTTGTGACTGAAGGTTTGCGGCAGCCCGG
>CAZSQY010000004.1:16235-34228 GCA_964609285.1 uncultured Pseudomonadales bacterium | reverse complement strand
CGAACCCGTCTTTTTACCTTGGGAAGGTAATGTTGAACCGCTCAACTAATCCCGCTAAAGCAAGTCTGTTTTTTGCAGCTCTCCAGATATCAACAAAAATCTGCCATCAAATTCAACACTATGTCCCATGTATTCCATAACTGCTGCTGCTAAAAACAGGCTGCAATTGCTTTCAGCTAGCAAACTTAATAAGGAAACTGGTGATAAACTTTGACTTTGATTTTCTTGAACAATTGATAAAGCCTGAACAAAATATTCAATTTTTGTATTTAAATCAATTAATCGATTCGGGTTTCTGGGAAAATCTGAATATGTTTCTGTAATAAATAAACTAGAAGGGCCCAATTTTTCCATATATCGTTCAACTAAAATTCTTGTGCGACCCCGACCGGACTCGAACCGGCGATCTCTTCCGTGACAGGGAAGCATGTTAACCAACTACACCACGGGGCCTGATAAAATAAAAACTTGTTAAATTGCTTACAGCAATGTAATCTTACTACTCTTATACTTAACTTTATTAATAACAATAAATCGACTAATCAAATTTTAATGACAGATTATAAATTATACCTAAACAAAAGCCAAGTTTCTACACCTATTGTATCAAGAAACTAGGCACATATTGACAGCTGTCAAATCAATATAATTAATAATCTCCTGGCGATTTACAAAATTACCAAATGAATTATACTAAAATAGTATTCAATAATTAGACTTTAACAAGGGAATCATGCCAACATTTCTTATTATTTTCATTTTACTTTTGATTGCTGTGGTATATGTAATTTCAATGTATAACTCATTGCAGCGGCTCAAAACTCAAATTGAAGCCAGTATTCAAGAAATCGGTAATCAACTTAAGCGGCAGGCCAGCTTAATTCCCAATTTGCAAGAAGCGGTTAAAGGCTACATGGGTCAAGAAAAGCAAATTTTCAAAATGCTGACCGACGCCCGTAAACAAGTAGCTAAAGCTGACCAATCAGGAAATATGCAAGATGTCGACCAAGCCATTGAACAAGTTCAAAGCTTAGTGCCAAGAATGAATATTGTTTTAGAAGATAATCCAGAAATAAAATCTGATCAAACTGTAGTTAAATTTATGAATGAGTTAACTGATACAGCTGACAAATTAACGTACGCCCGGCGAAGTGTAATCGACCTAACTCAGGCTTACAATCAACGCCTAGTGACTTTCCCTTCTAATATCATTGCCAACATATTTGGTTTTGAAAAAGAAGCGGGTATTGCTACTCCTAGAACAGGCGAGCACGTTGAGGTTTCTGCTCAAGAAACAGAGTCGCCCAAAGTTGATCTAAGTTAAATCTGTCCAGCACAGTTTGATTTTAGATGATTAATCATTAAATTTGTAATGACCCATTATCAACTTGTTGCCAGTAACAAGCGGCGTTCCACTATCATCATGATAGCTTTTGTTTTATTTATTGTGGGAGCAGCTTATTTAATGACATTAGCCTTTGGTTATACTTATGATTTTGTAGCCTTGGCTTTAATTATTTCCGGTGTAACAGCTTTTGCCAGCTACTGGTGGTCAGACAAGATTATTCTATCTATATCCGGAGCAAAACCAGCTACACGAGTTGATTTTTTTGATTATTACACCACAGTAGAAAATATAGCGCTGAGTCAGCGTTTACCCATGCCCAGGCTTTATGTAATTCAAGATAGTGCTATGAATGCCTTTGCCACAGGCCGCGATCCAGAACATGCTGTAATTTGTGCCACCACCGGACTTCTAAACAGACTCAATCGAGCTGAAATTGAAGGTGTGATGGCTCATGAAATAGGTCACATTCAAAACTATGACATGCGCCTCATGTCTGTGGTAGCGATTTTGGTCGGGTTGATCGCTTTATTGTCAGATTGGATGCTGCGTATGACTGTTTTTGGACGCAGCCGCAATACTCGCGACAAAAAAACTCCTGGACAGTTTCAGATCATTTTAGTGGCAGCTGGTTTTCTGCTAGCCTTACTTTCACCCCTGGTGGCTCAACTGATAAAATTAGCTCTCTCCAGACGCCGAGAATATTTAGCAGACGCTACAGCCGTTTCTATCAGTAAAAATCCTGCTGGTCTTGCTAGTGCCTTGCAAAAACTACAACGAGACAAAGAACCTTTAGAAGCTGCCAATAAAGCCACTGCCCATCTCTATATAACCAATCCTTTAAAAAACCACCATGATGCTATTGGTATATTTGCTAATTTGTTTCAAACTCACCCACCAATTGAAGAGAGAATTGCCCGGTTGCGACAACTAACGGTATAATACACTCTAGTATTAATGGCAAAAATTACTCAAAAGACTACTAAACACATTGCACAGTTGGCCAACATTCCGGTTCAAGATGACGAAATTAAGCCTTTAACTGAGGCATTTACTCAAACCTTGCAGGTAGTAGATCAACTTCAAACCTTATCAGTAGACGACATCGAACCCTCGCATCAAGTCACTGGTCTAAGCAATGTAACTCGACCTGATAAGGTGGATGAAGACTCTATGTTCAGTCAACAACAAGCCCTAGCTAATGCTCCCAGAAAATTTCAAGGATATTTTGTGGTTTCTCGAATTATTGAAAAATAAATATGTCAGCTCTGAATAAACTCACTTTAAGCCAGGCTCTAGATAAACTTAAACATAAAAAAATTTCCCTCAAGGATTTGTATCAAGATATTATGCAAAGCATTGAGTCTAAAAATGAAGAACTGAATGTCTATTTGAGTTTAGCCGATGATCCGCTCTCAATTGCTGAAGATCAAGCAGAGCAAGCCTTAGCCGGCCTACCAATTGCAGCCAAAGACAATTTCTGTACACAAGATTTACCTACCACGGCTGCCTCCCTCATTTTAGAGGGATTTATGTCACCTTACGAATCAACTGTAACTAAGAATTTAAAAGAGGCCGGAGCTGCTATTTTAGGCAAAACTAATATGGATGCCTGGGCTCACGGTTCCTCAACTGAGACCAGTGCTTTTGGACGCACTCTTAATCCGCGCAACCCTCAACATCTGCCGGGTGGTTCTTCCGGCGGCAGCGCAGCGGCTGTGGCCGCTGATATGACATTGGCAGCGATTGGTTCAGAAACGGCGGGATCGGTGCGCCAGCCTTCGGCTTGGTGTGGAACTGTTGGACTCAAACCAACTTATGGTCGAGTCAGCCGTTATGGTGTCATAGCCATGGCCTCTTCTACCGACAGCCCGGGACCCATTACTAAAACAGTAGAAGATGCGGCTATTTTATTTAATATTATGGCTGGCCATGATCCAAAAGATGCGACCAGCTCCCCCAAAAAAGTGCCGGATTTAACCAAAGCCTTAAATCAAGACCTAAATGATTTAAAAATTGGGGTTTTATATTTAGATTTAGAGGGTTTAAGCCAAATCAAACCAATTTATGAAAAGCAAATCAAAGTTTTAGAAAATCTTGGTGCAAAAGTGGAACTAGCGCAAGCCTTTGACCCGCATTATGCAGTTGGTGTTTATACTGTGGTACAAAGAGGTGAAGTAAGCAGTAACTTAGCTCGTTTTGACGGCATTCGCTATGGCACAGACCGCTCTTATTTTGGCGATGAGGCCAAGCGGCGTATTATGTTAGGCACTTTTACCCTGAGCAAGGGTTATGCTGATCAATACTACAACTTAGCACAAAAGGTTAGAACTTTATTTATTCAAGATTTTGAAAAACTGTTTGAAAAATACGATGTGTTAGTGGCTCCTACTTCTCCAGGATACGCCAAAAAGGTTGGTGCAACAGAAGGCGAAGCCATGTTTGGAGAATTGGAAGACCTCCTGTTGGAAGCTAGCTCTGTGGCCGGTTTGCCAGGCATTAATGTCCCCTGTTATCGAGATGAAAAAACAAACTTATCTCTAGGTCTCAACATCATGGCCCCTATGTTTAGAGAGGACTTAATGGTGAGGGTAGCGGACGCTTTTGAAAAAAATACTCCCTGGAATAGCTGGAGGAATCAAGCATGACACAATATACACCAATTATTGGCCTGGAAGTACATGCGGAGTTAAAAACTAACTCAAAAATGTTCTGCGGCTGCAAAAATGATCCGTTTGGCGCAGAAAAGCCTAATATCTACACCTGTCCGGTTTGTCTGGGTATGCCCGGAGCTTTACCCGTGCCTAATCAAAAAGCCATCGAGTGGACCATAAAAACCGGACTAGCTTTAAACTGTCAAATCAATTTGTTTTCTAAGTTTGACCGCAAAAATTACTTTTATCCGGATTTAGCCAAGGGTTATCAAATCAGTCAGTATGATATTCCTTTTTGCCATGATGGAGCTATCCAAACTGATCAAGGTCAGGTTAAAATTCGACGTATCCACCTGGAAGAGGATACTGGTAAATTGCTTCACGATAAAATTAAAAAAGAACCGGTCAGCTTAGTTGACTTCAATCGTAGTGGTGTGCCTCTAATTGAAATTGTAACTGAACCAGATATTAAAAACGGATCTCAAGCTAAAGACTATGGTCGTAAATTACGTCAGGTGCTGCGTTATCTGGATGTAGCTGACTGCAGAATGGCAGAAGGCGGCATGCGGCTGGAGGCCAATATATCTCTTCAGACTGCTGGTCAAACCGAATTGCCTGATTATAAAGTCGAAATTAAAAACATTAACTCTTTTCGCTTTTTGGAACAAGCCATTGATTACGAAATCGAACGCCAGACTAAAATTTTAGATGCTGGCAAGATACCATCGCAAGAAACTAGAGGCTGGAACTCAGATAAAGAAGAGACTTTTCCTCAAAGAACCAAAGAAACAGCTGAAGATTATCGATATTTTCCGGATCCGGATATTCCGCCCATCGAACTGACTCAGAAGCAGGTTGAAGAACTCAGAGCAGAAATTCCGGAACTGCCTAGTTTTAAAATTGAGCGATGGATGCAAACCTATCAATTAGATCCAACCAACGCAGATTTATTGACTGCTAATAAAAATCAAGCAAATTGGGCTGAAGCCATTTTTAAACTAGCTCAACAACAAGAAATTCGTCCCAACGAAGTGGCTAAAGACATAGTCAACAAAAAAATTGATGTTGACTTAAAGGACGAACCACAATCTGTTTTGGATAGATATCAAAAACTGCATGAGACTGCTGAAATTGCCCAAGATGAATTAGAAACCGCAATTCAACAAGTTCTAACCAACAATCCGGATGCAGTGCGCAAATACCATGAGGGTAAAACTCAAATTCTAGGCTTTTTAATGGGTCAGGTTATGCAGGAATTTAAACAAAAACTTGATCCTCAACAAGTGCGCCGCGAGCTTCAACAAGCACTGGATCAAAATAAATTTGCAAAATAAAGCAATCATAGTCAAGCTTTGATAGCACTGCTACAATTTATTTAACTTATGGCTGATTTTGTTCATCTTCATGTTCACTCCGAGTTTTCCATGCTCGATGGTTTAACCAAGATTCCTAATTTAATCGAAAAGGTTAAGGCTCAAGGTCAAAAGGCAGTTGGACTAACCGACCACGGCGTCATGCACGGAGCCGTCGAGTTTCATAATGCCTGCCGTAGAGCAGACATTAATCCAATTATTGGCTGTGAGATGTACATGGCTCGTGATTCTCTTCAACATAAACAAAAAGGTCCCGGACAAGATCAAGCGCACTTAACTTTACTGGCAGAAAATTTTACTGGCTATCAAAATCTCATGAAATTGGTTAGCCTAGCTCATTTTGAAGGTTATCACTATAAACCCCGCATTGACCAAAAAGCCCTTTTTGATCATCAAAAAGGGATTATTGTTCTAACTGGCTGCATGAGTGGAGTTTTTGCACGATTAATCCGCAGCAATAAAATAAAAGCTGCCAAACAAAAACTGGATGAATATCAGCAGGTTTTTAAGGATCGTCTTTATATTGAACTGCAAAACCATGGCTTGGAAGAACAACACGACTTAAACAAAAAACTTGTACAGCTAGCCAGGCAATTTAATCTACCTCTTATAGCGAGCAATGATGTTCACTATCTAAATGCGGAGGAAGCAGAGGCTCAAGATGCCTTACTAGCAGTCGGAACACGCAAGCTAATTGCTGATACTGACCGCCTAACCATGCTAGATACGCCGGAATTTTATCTCAAATCTCCGGAGCAAATGGCAAATTTATTTGCTGACTACCCAGAGGCAATCAAAAACACTCTGGAAGTTGCTGAACGCTGTGATGTCAAAATTCCGACCGGTGAATTAACTTTTCCTTTGTTTGATTTACCAAAAGGAGAAACTGAGGCCAGTTATCTAAAAAAACTGTCTATCAAAGGACTTAAGAAAAAATTCAAGAAGATTACACCAGAGATAGAAGAGAGGATGCATTACGAACTCAAAATAATTCACGACAAAGGTTATGACACCTACTTTTTAGTGACGCAGGACTTTGTAAAGTGGGCTAAAGATCATGGCATTGGCGTGGGACCCGGCCGCGGCAGTGCAGCTGGATCAGTCGTATCTTATGGACTAGACATTACGACCCTGGATCCTTTTCGCCATGGATTGCCTTTTGAGAGATTTTTAAATCCACAACGTCCCACACCTCCGGATATCGACATTGACTTCGCTGATGATCGCCGAGAGGAGGTAATTGAATATACAGCTAAAAAATACGGACCGGATGTGGTAGGACATGTCATCACCTTTGGTCGAATGGAGGCACGGGCTGCGGTACGCGATATTGGCAGAGTGCTGGGTATGCCATATGAGGATCCGGATAAAATTGCTAAATTGCTGCCGAATAACCCACAGAAAAAAACCAGTATTAAAGAGGCGATCGCGACTGTTCCCGACTTAGCCGAATATTACAAACAGCCTAAATACAGAAAGCTGCTTGATTTAGCCATGCAAGTGGAGGGTACCATTCGGCACAACAGCGTTCATGCCGCGGCAGTGATTATTGCTGATCAAGCCCTAACTCATTATACTCCGATTCAGCCGGATCCAAAAACCGGTGAGGCTGTGACTCAATATGACATGTATAGTCTTGACTGCAATGTCAATGACGATGCAATTGGTTTAATTAAGTTTGATTTTTTAGGTTTACGCAATCTCTCTACTATTCAGGCAGCAGTTAACCTGATAAAAGAAAACACTGGTGAAGAGGTGGCTATCGATAAAATTCCTTTAGACGATAAAAAAACTTTTGAGTTAGTCAGCCGCGGTGAAACTACGGGTATTTTCCAGTTAGAATCGGCCGGTATGAGGCGGGTGGCCCGTAATCTGCAACCCAACCAGTTTTCAGATATTACTGCTATGCTGGCCCTTTACCGCCCCGGACCAATGGATCTAATTCCCCAATTTATTGAGGGCAAGCACAATCCTGACAGTGTGACTTATCCGCATCCGTCACTCAAGCCCGTCTTAGAAGAAACCTATGGCATCATGGTTTATCAGGAGCAAATTTTGCAAATTGCTAATATCATGGCTGGTTATTCTTTAGGAGAAGCTGATATTTTACGCCGCGCTATTGGTAAAAAGAAAAAAAAGATTTTAGACAAGAATAAAAAACGTTTTATCAAAGAGGCTGTTAAAAAAGGCTATGACGAAGCTACAGCCAAAAAAGTCTGGGGCTTCATTGAAGCTTTTGCTAACTATGGTTTTAACAAATCTCATGCTGCTAGTTATGGCATGATCTCTTATCAAACCGCCTATTTAAAAGCTCATTATCCGGTTGAATATATGACTGCCTTAATGAGTGTTGAGTCAAACTCTCATTCATCCAATCGCGACGAAAAAATAGCAGTGGCGATTGAGGCCAGTAAAAAAATGGGGATTAAAGTTTTACCTCCTCATATAAACAAATCCGGCGAAAACTTTACTATTGAAGAAAATGCTGATTCTTTGAACGGGCAAGCGATTCGTTTTAGTTTGAGTGCAATTAAAAATATTGGCACCGCAGCAATTGAAAATATTTTAGCTACACGCCAGGAAGTGGAAGAGTTTAACTCTTTTACTCAATTTATTCATGAAACTGATAGCCGCAAAGTAAATAAAACAGTCTTAGAATCTTTGATTAAAGTCGGAGCCATGGACGACTTTGGAACGCGAGCCAGTATGTTGGAAAACTTTGAGGAGATTCGCCAAACTGCTGCTGCTTTTGAATCAGAAATTGATGGCCAAGATAACCTTTTTGCTGATGTAGCTGAAAATGCGGTCGAAATTCAAGACAATTTTCCTCAAGTACCAGAGTATCCTAAAAAAGAACTTCTTTCTTTCGAAAAAGAATTACTGGGTCTATACTTAACCGATCATCCCTTGGCCGATGCTCTGACTGCTGTGCGCAAACGCGCCAACAAAGAAATTGCAGAAATCGACGCCAAAATCCATCTCAATCAAACCTTTTTACTTGGCGGCGCTATCTCTAGTGTGCGACATGTTCAAACCCGAAAGACTGGAAAAAACATGTGTTTTGGTACCTTAGAAGATCAAACCGGCAATATTCGTTTTGTAGTTTTTCCTCGTACCTATCAAAAATATGGACAATTGTTTGAACAAGATAATGTGGTGTTGATTAAAGGTAAAATTAATGAACGAGAGGGCGAGTTAAATCTAATTATTGAAAAAGCAACAGAACCAAAAGTAAGTGAGATCGAGTATGAAAATGAAAAAGACCTTCATGAAATTTTTATTCCCAGAAAAACTGGTAAAGAGGTTCTCACCAAACTAGGTAAGCTGCTAAAATCGCATCATGGTGATGATAAGGTAGTAGTGATTATTCCCAATGGCGGCCGTCCTCGACGCATGAAGCTGCCTTATACCGTCAAGTTTGATCAAAAACTTGAGGAAAAAGTTAATCAGTTATTAGCTTAACTAATGTTTTTACAAAAATCAGACACTCAACATTTACAGTTTTTAGAAAAAACCGCCCAAAAAATACGAATAAAAGTGGTTGAAATGATAACTCAAGCCGGGTCCGGGCACCCTGCCGGGTCTTTGGGTATGGCAGATATTTTTACTACTTTGTATTTTTCTATATTAAGACACGATCCTTTAAAACCGAAGTGGAATGAACGTGACTACCTAATTCTATCCAATGGCCACATTTGTCCGGTACTGTATGCCAGCCTGAGTAAAGCAGGTTATTTTCCTGAATCTGAACTAACGAGTTTAAGACAAACCGGCAGTCCCTTACAGGGCCACCCGGTTCTAGGCTCTGCACCTGGTGTGGAAAATACTTCCGGACCTTTAGGACAAGGTTTGTCTCAAGCTTGTGGCTTGGCCCTGGCTTTAAAAATGGATAAAAAATCAAATCATATTTATTGCTTACTGAGTGATGGCGAGCAGCAAGAAGGCCAAACATGGGAAGCTTATCAGTTGACCAACAAGTATCAACTGGATAATTTGACCGCCATAGTGGACCGCAATCATATTCAAATTGAAGGATCAACCGAAGAAATCATGCCTTTAGATGATCTAAAATCCAAGCTCAAAAGCTTTGGTTGGAAAACTTATCAAATTGATGGCCATGATTTTACTCAAATAATCAAAATCTTTAAAAAAGCCAAAAATGATCAACAACCTTCAATTATAATTGCCAACACAACTCCAGGCAAAGGAGTTAGTTTTATGGAAAACAAAAACGAATGGCATGGTAAAGCGCCTAATGCAAAACAGGCGCAGCAAGCTATAGAGGAGTTAAGCCATGAATAATCATAATTTTTCTCAACCGGCCGCAACTCGAGATGGCTTCGGCCAAGGGTTGATAGAAGTTGCACAAAAAAATCAACAGGTAGTAGGGCTGTGTGCTGATCTAACTGGCTCGATGCGTATGCGCGAGTTTGAAAAACAATTTCCAAAACGGTTTGTGCAGGTTGGTGTGGCTGAACAAAATTTGATAGGAGTGGCGGCAGGTTTAGCTTTAGGTAATAAAATTCCCTTTGCTGCTAGTTTTGCAGTCTTTAGCCCCGGCCGCAGTTGGGATCAAATTCGAGTCAGTGTGGCTTATAGTCAGTTAAATGTAAAAGTCGTTGGCGGTCATGGGGGTCTGGCCACTGGTCCGGATGGAGCTACCCATCAGGCCTTGGAAGATATTGCCATGATGAGAGCTTTGCCTCATATGAAAGTGGTTGTACCCTGCGATGCTGAACAAGCCCGCCAAGCAGTCCATGCCTTAGCTGCAGACATAGGCCCAACCTATTTAAGACTATCTCGACCTAAACTGCCAGTTATTACCCGCAGCAATAATTTTACAATAGGCAAAGCCCAAGTACTTAAACAGGGTGTCGACGCGACAATTATCGCGTGCGGCAACATGGTGCAAGAGGCGCTTGAAGCAGCCAATCAACTGGCTGATCAGGGACTGTCGGTGCGAGTGATTAACATGCATACTATTAAACCCTTAGACAAACAGGCCATTATCACTGCTGCCAATGAAACCGGAGTGATTGTAACAGCTGAAGATCATCAAATTTATGGCGGATTAGGTTCGGCCGTGGCTGAGGTATTGGCACAAGAGCAGGCAAAAGGCATTCAACAATCGGTTAAGTTTAAGATTATTGGGGTAAAAGATGAGTTCGGTGAATCGGGTAAGGCAGCAGAGCTGCTGGAAAAATATGGATTGACGGTTCAAATCATTAAAAAAGAGGTGCTGGCTAATCTAGAAAATTAGAAAACGGCATTTCAGTAATATTTATTGTTTCAATCTTTTCCTGACTATTTAAGTGGGCATTAGCAAAAAAAACTTTCTGGCTTTGATCAATCTTTGGCAAGAGATAATAAAGATCGTCAACCAGCTCATAGTCAGAATTTAAAGCTTCATCAACAGTCATCCATAAAAACTTACCCTCCCGACATTCTTTGCCAATGGGTAGTTGATACGAGTCAACTTCGATTTTAAAAAAAGCCATAATCCAGTCCTCAAGATAGCCGCCTTCAGTACGGGCAAGACCGGCAAAATGTATGTTTTGTATTTCAGGAGAGAGACCCGTTTCTTCTTTAGTTTCACGAATAGCAGTAGCTAAAAAATCTTCGTGCGGGTCAACCTTACCTCCAATACCATTTAATCTACCGGCATCTACTTTTGGGCCCTTGTTTCTTAAAATAAACAAATACTTGCCTTTATGATGAAGAAAATTGGTGACTGAAGTTTTGATTATACGCGGCATAGTTATAACTATTTAATTTTGACAGTGAGGACAAAAGTATGTGCCTCGCTGTCCAATTTTTATTTTTTTAACTTTTCCTTGACATTCTACACAAGGCTTGCCTTCCCTACCATAAACTTTAAGCTGATTTTGATAAGAGCCGGCTAAACCATCCACATCTACATACTGGCCATCAAAAGTAGTGCCGCCGGCCCTGACTCCGGCCCGAATCACTTGTTTACTAGCAGTTACTAATCGTCTTAGTTCGTCTAAATTTAAACTCTTAGCCGGACGACGTGGATCAATTCCTGCTTCAAACAAAGCTTCACTAGCATAAATATTACCAATGCCGCCTACAATCTGATTGATCATAATGGCGTCTTTAATCGCAATAGTTCTATTAGCTAGCTTTTGCTGTAAATACCTTGCAGTAAAACTCTCATCAATGACATCCGGCCCGTATTGATTAAACTCATCTAAAACCTGCTCATCGTCTAATACGCGAATCCAGCCAAAGACCCTCATATCATTAAAATACAATTTGCTATTGCCGCTGAACTCAAGAATAACTCGAGTATGTTTACCCGGCAAATCTCTCACCCAATCGGCAGTAGGATGACCGCCGCCAATTTTAATATCATTGTCTACAAAAATTAGTTGGCCTGTCATTTTTAAATGAATCAACAAATTGAGATCATTACTTAGTCTTAATCGCAATAGTTTAGCCTTGCGTGAAACAGCCTCAATTTGAGCACCATAAACCTTTTCTTGTTGACCTTGAAAACTTTTGTCACGGAGAACTTGAATTTGGTTAATAGTTTTACCAATTAAAACTTGTTCTAAACGCTGGCGCACAGTTTCAACTTCAGGCAGCTCTGGCATAATACCTTCAGGTTAACTTACTGATTTTTACCCTCTATGTTCAGGCGCCCCAATTAGGCCGCACTCTTTATATTTTAAACCACTGCCGCAAGGACACGGATCGTTTCTGCCTACCTTACTTTTTTGAGTACCTTGACCCGGCTGTGTTCGAGACCCGGCCCCTTTAAGAGCAGTGGCTAAATCGCTGGTTGAAGCCTGGGTTGACTGCGGCATCATTGCCCCAGTCGGCTCCTGAGCGTCAGCCACTTCTTTCGATAACTCTTCATTAACATCTTCTTTCTGATATTGAGCTTGCTCTAATAAATTGGCAGTAGGTGAGACAGGCCTTTGAGCAGGTTGAACTCTAAAAATACGACGAGCGACAGTAGACTCAACTGTATTAATTAAATTCTCAAACATACCAAAAGCTTCTTTCTTGTACTCAGACAAAACCGTTTGCTTATCACCACGCAGCCAAATACCATCTTTTAACGCTGCCATTTGATCTAAATGGTCAATCCATTTTTCATCAATCGTGGCTAAGACTACATGTCTTTCAACCTGCCGCATCATGTCCTCACCCAGTATTTCTTCTCTAGAAGAATAAACTTTATTAATCAACTGCATTAATTCTTCACTAATTTCCTCAGCTTTATCAAACTCAATCAGTTTTTTTTCTAATTGTTCCTGAGATTTATCATCAAAAGGAATAATTGTCACAAACTCATTAACCAGAGATTCAACAGAGTCTGAATCCGATGAATCAGGTAAGTGCGTATTGACTATTGCCTGAACTTCATCCTGCAAATAGTCATAAATTTCCTCTCTAAGAGTGTTGTCTTGTTGATGGGCAGATGCATCGTTGTTTTTTTCTTCAATTTCGTAAGTTGATTGTTCTAAGAGACGACGGCGTCGTTGATAAATGATCTCACGATGTTTGTTCATGACATCATCAAACTCAACCAAACGTTTGCGCTGATCAAAAAAGAAACTTTCAACTTTGACTTGAGCTGACTCAATCGATTTAGAGATCATTGAGTGCTCAATCGGCTGGTTTTCATCAATCTTTAAAAAATCCATCACTTTAGAAATTTGTTCACCACCAAAAATGCGCATAATCTCGTCTTCTAAACTCACGAAAAACTGTGAGCTGCCCGGATCACCCAACCGTCCCGAACGACCCCGCAGCTGATTGTCAATACGGCGTGACTCGTGACGCTCTGAACCAATCACATGTAAACCGCCTAAATCAATCACCTCGTCATGTGCTGCCTGCCAATCCTTGAGAGCTTGATCATACGCTTCCAAATCATAGTTAGCTGGATTTAAAGATGGGGGAATCCTAAGGTGCTGATATTTATTGGATAATTCTTCTTTTTTCTCGACACGCTCCTCTTTGCGAAAATCTTTTAAATCAGGCTTAGCACCGCCTAAAATAATATCAACACCGCGGCCGGCAATATTGGTGGCGACTGTAATACCATTTTTCTTACCGGCATTGGCAATGATAAAAGCTTCTCTTTCATGATTTTTAGCATTTAAAACATTGTGCTGAACTTTTTTACGCGTTAGAAAGTCTGAGATAATTTGATTGTGCTCAATTGAGCGGGTGCCGATTAAAATTGGCCGGCCCTGCTCATGTATTTCCTCAACTTGACGAGCAATGGCTGAATATTTGGCTGCCTGCGTCTTGTAAACAATATCGGGTCTGTCATCGCGCACAATTGGCTTGTAAGTTGGAATCACCACAACATCAGTCTCATAAATCTGATTAAACTCATCTGCCTCAGTGGCAGCTGTTCCAGTCATACCCGACAGCTTGTCATACATCCTAAAGTAGTTCTGGATAGAAATTGTGGCCAGGGTTCTGGACTCCTGTTGAATTGGCACTCCTTCTTTGGCTTCAATCGATTGGTGCAAGCCATCACTATAGCGGCGTCCGTACATTAAGCGCCCGGTGTGCTCATCGACAATAATTACCTGATTTTCGCGCACAATATACTCTTTGTCCCGATGATAAAGTGTTTTGGCTTTAAGCGCTGTTTCAATATGATGAATAGTGTCAAACTCTTCTTCATAAAGATTGCTGACACCCAGCTTTTTCTCAAGACGCTTAACACCTAAATCAGTTAAAGTGGCCGTCTTTGATTTTTCATCTATTTTATAATCTTGATCCTTAGTCAAAGACTTGACCATCTTGGCATAATCATAGTATTTTTTGGTTGGTTCGGTATCCGGCGCAGAAATAATTAAGGGAGTTCTGGCCTCGTCAATTAAAATTGAGTCTGCCTCATCAATAATAGCAAAGTGATGGGCGCGATCACGCCTCTGCACCATCTGATCTAAGGATTGGACCATGTTATCGCGCAAGTAATCAAAGCCAAATTCATTGTTTGTACCATAAGTAATATCAGAAGCATAAGCTTGTTGGCGGGAAATATCTTCAAAATGTTCCAGCCTCTCATCACCGCGTTCCTCACTGTCAACATCCGGATTGTAAAGTTTGGCCTCATCATGCACAATCACAGCCGAGGAAAGGCCTAAAAAGTGATAGATCGGGCCCATCCAGCCCACGCCAATTTCTGCCAGATAATCGTTGACAGTAACTAAATGGACGCCATGACCAAGCAAAGCATTTAAATAAATGGGGCAGGTGACAGTTAAAGTCTTACCTTCACCCGTTTTTTGTTCAGTGATCATGCTGTTGTGAATAGCAATACCGGCCATGAGCTGCACATCAAAATGACGCATGCCGGTCACTCGGCGCGACACTTCTCTTACAGTAGCGAAAGCCTCTGGCAAGATCTTGTCTAAAATCTCTTTTTCAGCCTGCTTGGTTTCTTCTTCAGTTTGAGGATTAGCTTGCTTTAAATAATCAGCAATTTGCTGCTTAAATTTAGGAGTCTGAGCAGCTAATTCTTCATCGCTTAAGGCTTTAATTTTAGGCTCTAAATCATTAATTTGCTGAACCACTGTCTCGAACTGCGTCAACTTGCGCTTGTTTTCATCAAAAATATCAGAAATAAATTTAAACATAAGATGTGTTTTCTATTGATTCGATTTGGTTAGTTTACGATTTATAAAACGACTAATTTACCGAAGGTATATTATGCCACAAAAAAGGCAATTTTTTAGGGACAGAAACAGTTTTGA
Organism: uncultured Pseudomonadales bacterium; assembly: GCA_964609285.1. GTDB lineage: Bacteria > Patescibacteriota > Microgenomatia > UBA1400 > PJMF01 > CAZSQY01. The sequence goes on along the minus strand of CAZSQY010000004.1, from coordinate 19,107 downwards.
GAGGCAAGACGGCTTAAGTTTGTGATCTATAAATACGGTTGCAACACTTCAGGAATAACTACACTGCCGTCTGCCTGTTGATAATTTTCCACAATCGCTGCCAGCAGCCGCGGCGAGGCTGCCACAGTATTATTTAAAGAGTAAGCAAATTTGGTGGTGCCATCTTTAGCCTGATATTTAATGTTCAAACGCCTGGTTTGAAAATCATTAAAATAACTGGCACTATGAGTTTCTCGATATCTTTTTTGAGCAGGAAACCAAGTTTCCAGATCATATTTTTTGCGCTGGCCAGGTCCCATATCACCGGTGGACATCAAAACTACTTGATAGGGGAGAGCCAAGGCTTGCAGTAATTCTTCAGCAAAACCCAGCATTTTCTCGTGCCAGTTCTTGGTAACCTCTTCATCAGCCACGGTTAATACCATTTGTTCGACTTTATTGAATTGATGAACTCTAATTACACCTTGTGTATCCTTACCATGCGCCCCGACCTCGCGTCTAAAGCAGGGAGAAATACCGGCTAGCTTAATTGGCAAATCATCTTCAGTCAGAGTTTCACCCATGTAATAAGAGGTTAGACCAACCTCAGCAGTGCCAGTTAAAATTTTCTCATCTTGAGAAAAGTAGTGGTCTTCCTTGCCCCAAGGAAAAAAGCCGGTGCCAATCATGGGCTCTTCATTGACCATCACCGGTACTGTCATGGGAGTAAAACCCTTTTTGATCATTAGATCTAAGGCATAATTTAAAATGGCTTGCTCCAACTTAACTGCCTGATTTTTTAAATAGTAAGAACGAAAACCGGCCACTTTGACTCCACGCTCAGTGTCTAGCCAATCAAGCTGCTGCATGATTTTATCGTGGGCTCGCGGCTCAAAATCAAACTTAGGAATTTCGCCGACCTGACGGACAACTTGATTATCATTTTCACTTACTCCGACCGGCACTTCATCAGCAGGCACATTGGGAATTTGCAGCATCAAATTTTGATACTGTTCTTGAACTTGTTTAAATTCAGGCTCAACCTGTTTGAGTTGTTGTTTTAAATCTTTGCCTTTGGCAATTAGGTCCGGGTCAGGTTGGCCGCCGGCTTGTACTTGTTGTTTAATCTCATCCGCATTTTGGTTAATCTCATGACGGATCTGGTCAACCTGTTGTTTAAGTTCGCGCCGCTTGTCATCAACTTGCAACAATGCACCCACCGCGGTCGGATCAAGCTGCTTGTCGCGGGCCGCTTGTCTGATTTGGTCGGGATGGTCGCGGATGTAGTTGATGTCTAGCATGATGGTTATCTCATTTTACCTCCTCCTTGAGGATGTCTCCTTAAAATTTTTTAGTTGGCTCTAGAATTCTATCTTGTAATTCTGGTCGCTGATGCGCTGGTAGTTTGGTACATTTTTTATTCCCTCCAGTTCCTTTATTTATTCTTCTTTCTCTTTCTATTGACAAACTGCCCATTGTCAATCCTTTCTACCAGGCGTGTTTCGGGCAGACAAACAGCCTAGAAAATTAATTCGTTAATTTACAATTTTAAATTATTAAAGACTTTAATTAAAAATCCTACGTGTTCAGCTGGTTCGGGTTCAATCATCTCAAAGCCTTGTTGAATATCATCGCGATTGACATTAGCTGCAAATGAATTGTCTTTTAATTTTTTCAAAACCTTTTTAGGTTTCATGCCTTCAAAACCCTTAGGTCTCATTAAAGCATAAGCATTCATAAAACCGGCCAGCTCATCAATCGCAAATAAGTGACGCTCGAGTAATGAAGTCGGCTTTTGACCAGTAATGTGTGGGGCGTGGGCTTTAACAGCTTTAATTAAGACTGAAGGATAATCAGTCAATAACTCATTAACTGCCTTCATTGGATGCTCGTCCGGATACTGTTCCCAGTCTAGATCATGCAGCAGCCCGGTTTGATACCATAATTCTTCATTTTTGCCTAACTCTTGAGCATAGGCTTCCATAGCAGCGGCCGCCATGCGGCAGTGTTTTCTTAAGTTTTCATCTTGGATATATTTTTCCAACAACTGTTCTGATTCAGAGCGGGGCGGTAAATCCACGTCTTCCTCCTGCTCATCAGACTTTTGTTCATGATTGGCTTCCTCCATATAGGCCGATCTGTCTTGTTTCGGTTTTAGAGTAGGGAAAGCAATTACCTCACGGATGCTCCAAGTGTTGGTTAAGAACATAACTAAACGATCGATGCCAATTCCAATCCCGCCCAAAGGCGGCATGCCATATTCTAAAGCTCTTAAAAAATCCTCATCAGTCGGATGAGCTTCTTCGTCACCGGCACGCAAGTGCTGCTGCTCATTTTCAAACAGCTGTCGCTGATCAACCGGATCCACAATCTCACTCCAGCCGTCGGCTAATTCCTTACCGCCGACATAAGCCTCAAAGCGCTCACAATACTCCGAATCAAGACGATGCGCCTTAGCTAAAGGGCTGACGTCGCGCGGGTAGTCAATAATCCAAGTCGGCTGAATTAGCTTTTCTGTCACTAATTTATCAAACAAATTAAACATGGCTTTGCCGCGGCTGAAACCGCCGGACAGCTCAATTTCATGCTCTTTTAGCAAAGTGTGTACTTGCTCCTCATCTAATTTAGCAAAATCAATATCTGCATACTCATGCAAAGCATCAATCATTTTAACTCGAGGCCATTGTCCGCTTAAATTAACTTCTGTTTCTCCCACTTTTAGCTCTAAACTGTCATTAACCTCTTGAGCCAATTTTTTAATCATGTCTTCAGCCACATTCATCATCACATTGTAATCAGCATAAGCTTGATACCATTCAATCATGGTAAACTCAGGCTGATGCGTCTGATCAATGCCCTCATTTCTAAAATTACGAGCAATCTCAAAAATCCT
>CAZSQY010000004.1:5962-16135 GCA_964609285.1 uncultured Pseudomonadales bacterium | reverse complement strand
GATGCGTCTGATCAATGCCCTCATTTCTAAAATTACGAGCAATCTCAAAAATCCTTTCATAACCACCTACAATCAAGCGTTTTAAATATAATTCCGGAGCAATTCTTAAATACAAATCAGTATCTAAAGCATTCATATGAGTGGTAAAGGGACGAGCATTGGTGCCCCCATACAAAGGCTGCAAAACCGGTGTCTCTACTTCTACAAAATTATGCTCATCTTGCAGAAAACGCCGCATTGCTTGAGTAATTTTCCAACGAGCATCCAAAACTTTTTTAACATCCTCATTAATCAAAATATCCACATAACGCTGGCGAAAGCGAATATCCTTATCTTCAGCTGCATTCCACTTAGTGGGAAGAGGACGTAAAGCTTTGCCTAAAAATTGAATTTCTGTGGCTAAAATCGTTAACTCGCCAGTACGAGTCTTCATCACTTCACCAGTCACACCTAAAAAATCACCGGGATCAATATAATCCATCATTGCAAACTGCTCATCCGGCAGCTCACCCTCACGAATCATAATTTGAATAGATGCAGTCGAATCTTGAAGATCTAAAAAAATGACTTTACCGTGCGGTCGAGCGGCCATAACACGACCAGCAGTTTTAGCTTCAGCCCCTTCACCAGCTTTGTTCAACTCTTGTATAGTGTTCTGTTTATCAAAACTGTGGGGGTGAATCTTAACGCCCAAATTCTCGAGCGCTTGACGTTTTTCTAGTTTAGCATTAATCGCATCATCAAGTCGTGACATGGGGAATAAATTTTTTATAAATTATTTTAAGTTCTCTTTTTCAAGTAATATCAAAAAAGAACGACCAACTACTTAACTTTATCAACCTCATAGATGACTTCACCAGCCGGAGCCTTAACCACTACTTCTTCACCTTGTTTTTTTCCAAGCAAAGCTTTGCCCATAGGGGAAACTACTGAAATACGACCCTCAGCTGCATCGCCCTCAAATTCTCCTACAATTTTGAAATTCATCTTTGTTTTATTACCCTTAATGTGAACCGCCACCTCGCTGCCAACTCCAATTTGAGTTTTACTGCGGGTCTTATTCACCACTTCTGCACGCTTTAACACATCCTCAATTTCAGCAATACGAGCATCAATAATATCTTTATCTTCTTTGGCGTTCTGATACTCTGTATTCTCGCTTAAATCACCTTTATCTCGAGCTTGAGAAATTCGTTTCACCACTTTAGGTAATTTTTCATTAACCAATCGATCCAGTTCTTCCTGGAGTTCCTGATAGCCTTCTTTAGTTAATTGAATTTTATTTTTCGGCATAATGTTGTGTAGTATATCATATGAATTTTAACTCTGGGACAAGGGTTTGCAAATTGTATAGTAGCCAAGCAGCGAGTTTACTCCGCCAAGACAACCACAGCAGCATATTCAGAGCGCGGATCCTCAACATCATAACCTTCGGTTGTTTTCAATTCTAATTCTAAATCTTCTCCTAAAAGCTCTACTAAAGCCTGATTTTCTTCGGGTAGAAGCACATACAAACCCGGCTCATAATCACCGCTAGCATTACTGGCCGTGACCTCACCGTAACCCTCTGATTCGAGCTGACCAGCAATTTGACCTGCATAGCCAGCTCTGGTCGTAGCATTCACAACTTTAATAGACAACTCCTCTCTATCTAATGATGGTGCGGGGGTTGGGCTCGGTTCTAAAGTGGGAGAAATTTCATCCACAGATTCTTCGGCCACAGGAGACTCAATTTCTGGAGAATCTGGTTGTGATAGTTTTAAAACCCCAAACCCTATACCAACGCCGATTGCTACCGTAACAACAAAGCTAGCTAAACCAATCAAGAAAACTTTAACAAAATTGCCGATGCCGTCGTTATTTTTTAATACTTTTTTCTTTTTCTTTTTAGATTTTTCTGGCATTTTTTTGTCCTCCTTAGCTTCAAACTCTTGATCTGAATGATCTGTAAATTGACTTAGGTCAACATCATCATCTGATTCACCTAACTCTTCCTGATCTTCAACATCTTCTTTAATTGACGCAGAACTATCTGCTGTGCTAGCTGCACCAATGCCGGCGGCACCAACAACCTGACTTGCTTGAGCTGGTGCAATCTTGGTAATTTGCTCAGACTCTTCTTGACTTTCTTCAGTTTTGGCTTCTGTTTGCTCCTCATCTAAATCTTCTGTTTCAGCTGTCTTATCTTTTTGAGCATCTTCATCTTTCTGAACATCTTCCTCTTCAAGACTAACTTCTTTCTTGTCTCCGGGTTTGGGAAGAGAAGAGGCCTTAGATTCTTCTGGCTTTCCGCCCTCTTGCTCAGCTAATTCAATTTCTGATTGATCTTCATCATCGCCGCTTGTAGTTTTTGCAACGGAAGCTGCTGCGGCAGCTTTAGCACTAATTTGCTTTAAATCAAATTCAGGAATCTCAAAATCCTCAATTGAAATGGTGCGCATGGCAGCGGCAATGGCCTTTTCAACATAACTTGGCAGTTTTGCATCCTCATCAGTCTTTTCAGCTAATTGCTGAATCGGGAGAACCTCACTCAACTTTTCTTTAAGTTTTTCTTCCACTAACTCGTTAGAAAGTAAATAAACCGTCTGAATACTAGGCTCAGAGCCTTTAAAAGTCTTGATCGCTTCCACAAAACGATCAATATTTTCAATCACATCTCCCATAGGCTGATCAACACCAATATAGTGCTTGGCTAAAAATAAATTCTGTCCCATTTGCAAAATAGTGATGGAAGGCTCAAGAGAAACCAAAGATTTTATTGTCCAACTTAAAGGAAATACTTTCTCAATTTGAACATCTGAAGCATCCTGAGCCTGTTTTAGAGGTGCTAAAAGAGAGTGCTGGGCTGTTGATAACTGAACTTTAAAAGAGCCTTTATATTCACTTAAAATAAATGTCTCAATTTGATGTGATTCAGGACTGATGTGCAGGCTGGGAATCACTTCATCAGTCAAATATTCCTTAACCTCTGATTCAGACTCCTTTTCTACATTGACAATAGTATTAGTAAAAATTTCGTCCGGCAAAATTACCCCGTAATCACCGGGTTCCAAGCGACCAAAAAGCTTGGTAATATTCTCTGCCTGCAGCTTGTTTCCCTCAATCAAATCACCATTAAACTGCTTGAAGGTTTGAATAGAGTAGGTATGGGGTTTTTTGCCAGCCAAAAGCTCAGCATAATAAGCAACGTCCGGCAAGATGTAAAGTAATTTTTTAGTATTGAGCATAATTTGGGCAGATGGCTATCTGGTATTTATGAATAACTACAATCTTAGTATGAGGAAAATCAGGGGTTTTTGCAAGGGAGAAATATTGGGAATACAAAACTCACATTTAACCAACAGCAGCACATCTCAATCAAGTTATCAGTCAATCAAAGATGTTTTTTGTGAGCCCGGTGGGAGTACACTGCTCGAAAAGCTTTCAGCTTTTCTCCCAGTATTACTCGGGGGCTGCGCACATTGTTAATTGGTGCTCCGCCCTCGACGGCAGAACCATTGGCTTCTCTTCAAACACTAAGCCCATTTACACAAAAGAACGCCTAACGGCGTTCTTTTGTGTAACGTGAGCCCGGTGGGAGTCGAACCCACGACGCACAGCTTAAAAGGCTGTCGCTCTAACCACCTGAGCTACGGGCCCTTAGAATCTTTCTAAGAACAATATATTTTATCACAACTTAAGAGGAAGCTCGAGACACATAGCTGCCACTTTCCGTATCAATCACCAGCTTTTCACCTTTTTTAATAAACAAAGGCACCTGCACGATCAAACCTGTTTCCAACGTAACCGGTTTAGTGCCTGCATTAGATCTATCTCCTGCAATTGCTTCTTGAGCCTCTACTACCTCCATCGTCACTTTAGGCGGCAAACTAATTGCCAGCGGTTTGCCTTGATAAAATATCAAATAACAGCTCATTTCCGGTACTAAATACTCAATTCTTTCTCCAATAACGGCTGCCGGGATCTCAACTTGCTCATAAGACCTTGGATCCATAAACACCACTTGATCACCATTGCGATATAAAAACTGCATTTGCTTTGAATCAACATCTACCTCTTCAACCGTATCATGCGATTTAAAAACATGTTCAAAAATTGCACCAGATTCTACGTCCTGCAGTTTGGTACGTGTAAAAGCAGAGCCTTTGCCCGGAGATACAAACTTTTTCTTAACCACTTTATGCGGTCTACCGTGATGCATAAGAAACATGCCTGTTTCGATATTACCTGCTTTTACTTTTGTCATGATGGGAATTGTAACTTATTTTGTCTTGTTTTCAAACAGAAAATTTCAACCTAGACAATAAACAATTAAAACATAATTAAACTGATTCAAATCTTTTGTATACTTTTATTATCTTTTGATATAATTTTATTAGTTAAGTATACTGCCTCTGGTCAATTAACAATTAATTAGCAAATATTAACTATAACAAAATTGAACCAACATGAATCAAATTGAGCACAATTCGCCATTTTATACAGAAAAAGAGCCCCCTCTAGTGCTGTCAGCTCTAGTGAGAAAATTACAACAACATCACGAAAATAATTTCGGTAAAGTGGTAATAGATAACTTAAACTTATCAATAACACCACAGAATGAAATCAAAATAGAATACAGTATAATTTTTAACGGCAAAAAAGAGAAACGGCATAAAATTGTGGCCCCTAAAGAAACTTTTTTAAATGGAAGAGAGTTAACACCAGCTTACTATCAAGTTTTGTATCGAGTGGCTGCAAACTTAGCAAGAAATTGAAACCTCAGCTAACTAAAAACCCATCATTTTCAAGGCCGCATACACTGCGTATAAGGACAAAATCAGTAAAGATTCTTTTCTTTCTAATTTCTCCTTTGTCAATAAAAACAGCACTACCACCACTGAAGTAAACAATAAATAAGGAATGTCAAAAGTGGCCACACTACGCTGTATACTCCAGTTACCTATTAAAGAACTGCCTCCTAAAGCTATTAAAACACCAACAATATTGCTGCCGATTAAATTTCCAATTGACAAATCGCTCGAGCCTTTAATCGCTGCTGAAATTGAAACCACAAACTCCGGTAAACTAGTACCAAGGCCGATTAAGAAAATACCAATCAGCATCTGATTAACGCCATTAATTTCAGCCAAAATTACACCATAATCAAGCACTAAATCAGAAGCCTTCACAATTACGATAAAGCCAATTAAAAGTTGTAAAACAGGGATAATGCTTCGCGGATGCAAAAACCTTCTTATCCGGCCTTTAATTTTGGAAATCCCTGTGGTTTTTCTTAGGGAAAAGAAATAAGCAACATAAAACAAAATCATGACCAAGCCATCGGAAGGAGAAATTGCACCATCTAAAGCTAGAATAAATAACAATAGAGTACTGGCAATTAGCATTAGGCCGTTACTGATAATTTCCTTTCGATTAATCTTGAAGATTCGCAGCAATCCCGCTAAACCCAAGACTAAGGAAATCTGGCTCATACTAGAACCAATAATATTACCCACCACCAAATCAGTGGTATCAATACCCTGTAAAGTTTGAACTGCTCCAGTGAGGGTTACCATTATTTCTGGAAAATTGGTCCCAAAAGATAAAATGGTCAAACCAATAAAAGTTTCTGACAAACCCATACGCTTGGCTATAACAGTTGCGCCTTTCACGACCAATTCTGAACCGATCCAGAGTCCAGCTAAACCCAAAAATATAAACAGGAGAGAATGAGTTAACATTGATATTATTTAATCATATCTATAAAAAGCTGTCAGGTACAAAGAAAATGTGGGGGATTGCTGCCGCACATTGTTTAATGATTCAAAGCTTATCAATAATAATCTAAATATATCAAAATGCTTATAAATATATATGGATATATCAACTATTCTCAAGTTAAATATCATTTAGCAGTTCTTGACATCAACTGCTAATTTGCTAAACTAAAATTAGCAAATTAAAAATTAGACTGCTAAATAAATCTGGAAACTTAGGTTGTTTCCGGATTTAAGCAAGGAAAGGAGGCAAGATGGATTTAGTTCCATTCAGACCTTTTAGATCTTTAATGAGCTGGCCAGATTTCTGGGAAGACACTGATTTAAGTTGGGAATCTCCTGGAAGAAACCTGGATGTATATGAGACTGAAGACGAAATAGTAGTCCAGGCCAATGTAGCCGGAGTTCAAGCTAAAGATATAGATATTACTTTCGAAGACGGTGTTTTATGGATTAAGGCTCAAAAAGAAGAGGAAGAGGGTGGAGAAGATAAAACTCATTATCGTAAATCCTCATGGGCTTATTCCTACAAAGTGGCTGTTCCAGGAAAGATTGATTTGAATGAAGAACCGACAGCTGAGGTCAAAGATGGTGTTTTAACTGTTACATTTGAGAAATCTGAGACTAGCAAGCCTAAGAAACTTAAGGTGACAGCTAAGTAAGACTAAGTTGAGCACTTTAAAACCCGAGCATTAAGCTCGGGTTTTTTGTTAAAATTCTAAATCTTTTACACTCTTGGTTGGACAATTTGATTTATGAAATTTATCTGGATAAAAGCCGGCTCTTGTCCTTAAATTAATAACAGCCTCCTCAGGGCTTCCATCTGAGAAAGTGACCTCAGTTGTTTTTCCACACACTCGGCATCTTGTTTGAAAATTGAACTCTTTCATTCGAGTGGTTTCAGTATTCTTAATTGGCATAAAAAACTATAACAGTTATTTACTCCGATCTCACCCCCTTCACCGCTTCTCTAAAAGCATCATAAATCACTGTGGGTTGATTCGAATCATCGAAAAAACTAAAGGTGGAAAAAGGACCGGGCGCGCCTCTTAACAGAAAAGGAGTCACCCCAATCACCTGCGGATGAGTCCAGACATGCTGCATGGCGTATAAATAATATTGAGTTAACCAAGGACGCGTGTAGCGATTATCTACCCAGCCTGTCTCTGTAATAATTACTTTATAGTCATTGCCTGTTTTCTTTTTTAAATACTCAAGCTCATGTTCAAAACCGCGAATTGAATTTTTTCCTGTTTGGGCTGGACTGGAAGAAAATCCCGGATTAGGGTATGAGTGAGAATTCCAGAAATCCACGTGACTAAAAATTCGATTATTATATTGGTACATCTGATCTAAATAGGTAAAAGCTTCCATTGTGTCCGGACCGTTGGGAGCAGCCAAATCCATTGCTGCAGGCAAAACTTTATAATTAGCCTCCTCAGTATGAGCCCAATTAGCGGTAAATTCTAAAACCTGTGCATAGGGAATCGGTTCAATCTTGTCACCCCATTCCTTGGCATGATTAACTTCGTTAAACACAATAATCAATCTTTCTTCTTGAGGCCAATCAAGCTGGTTCATAAAATTAAACATTCCCACAATCTGTTTACGGTTTGGCTGCTGCCAAACACCATCCTTAACTCGCGTAGCAAGGCGCACAATGGGAATAAATTTATATTTCTTTAATTTTCTAAAAAAATCCTGCCAGTAATCATGTCGGTTCATGTCATCTAGGGTCAAGGGAACAGTTAAAAAATGCCACTGATTGGACTCTTGATCTAACTTTAATAGTTGAGTTGCATAATCTAAATCAGAAGGGCCCAAAATATGCACACCCATGATTTTGTCTTGAACTGCTGCAACAGGATTAGCTAACAGCCACAAAAAACAAAAAATAACTAATATCATTGTGATTTTTTTGGCAAACATTTGCTTATTATCCTATCATTTTATCTGACGTTTCAACATGGGCGTGTTATAGTATTTTTATATAGTATGCGAAAAATTCTTAATGCAACAACCTGGTTGATGGTCACAAGTATTGTCTTAGTTTCAGCCATGCTGCTTTACTACACTAGCTGGCTTGCTTCTCCTCAACAAATTTCAGTGATTAAACAAACTCAACAAACTCAAGCTGCAATCGCTGCTAAAAACTCAGACGAGGGAGAGATTCAAGGCTTAAAAAGTGAAATGGAGCTGCTAGATGCCAGAGCAGAAATTGTTGCTAACTTTTTAGAAAAATATGATTCTCCTTTAAAACCATATAATTATTACGGTCAAGTTCTAGTTGATATTGCTGATAAATATGATCTTGACTTTCGGTTTTTGCCCGCGGTAATGATGGAAGAAAGCAACTTGTGTAAAAATATACCCGACGACAGCTACAACTGTTTGGGGTTTGGCATACATTCACAGGGTACCCTTGGGTTTGACAGTTACGAAGCCGGTTTTGAACGAGCTGCTAAAGAATTACGAGCTAACTATGTTGAGGAAGGTAGAATTTTAGTTTCAGAGATTGCAAAAAAGTATACCGCTAGTGTAGAAAAATGGACCGGATCGGTGAATCAATGGATGACAGAAATGAAGTATGATGACCGAGCCAAAGGAATTGAAAACAAAGCTGACTCCAATGTTTTGGAATTTGTGCGATAATATATTATAGGATTTTACTCACACTTTAATGATATATTTTGATATATATAGTAAGATTTCTAGTAAGTCTTGACAATCTTATAATGTATGTTACAGTTATATATACCTCAGAAGGTTCTCCTCACCGGGAGGTACGTTCTGAGACAAAAATACCTCAGGCACACACCTGGGGTTTTTTTGTGGGAAATCCCTCAAGTTAGAAATTCAATTTCTTACACACTCTATCAAAAACTGCAAACTAATTAAGCAAAAAATTGTGCCGAAGAGAGGACTCGAACCTCCACCTCATAAAGAGACACGGTCCTAAGCCGTGCGCGTCTACCAATTCCGCCACTTCGGCTGTTTAAATCCAGCTATAATTTTGCTAAAATGCAGCTCAATTTACCCAGACTTATAATAGACCTATTGCGTAATTAGAATTAGTTACTTAATGCATCTTTTGATCATTTATCGTCATTTTTTTCTTCTCAAGTAGCTACAGCTACTATCGTTGTCAAGAAATGACAAAAATGTATCAAAATCTATCATGAATTATTCAAATTTCCTTTCGGGTCCTCTTTTTTTCAAGTCTGAAAGACATAAGAAAAAAGAGCAGACATGAAAAGTGCAAAGCTATTACGCAATAGGTCTATTTTACAATAACTCTAACGAAGATTCAGTATAAGTTTATGCAGTATCAACTAAAACGCTCTAAAAGAGCCAAAAAAATCATTATTCGGGTTGAAGCTCCAGATCAAGTACGAGTCACAGCTCCGCGCTTTACTTCAAAAGCAATGATTGATAAATTTGTAGACCAGCAGCAAGACTGGATCTATAGACAACTCAAAACTCAAATAAAAGAGCAGCAAAAAATTGAGTCAGAAAATCATGTCCAAATTTTTGGAAAAAAATTTACTAAGAATCATCAGTTTAACCCCAAACTCCCAACCGGAGTTTTTATTCAAGATTCTCAAATTTTACTCAATTTTACAAAAAAATATAGCCCTCACTTAGTTCAAAAAGAGCTTTGTTTATTTTTAAAAAAATCCGGCCGCACTTATTTTAAAAAACGCGTGCCTGAACTGGCTGATAAAATGAATGTCAAGTATAAAAAACTGGCTTTTCGCCAACAAAAAACCAGATGGGGTAGCTGCAGCAGCCACAAAACTCTTAGTTTTAATTGGAGACTAGTTCACTATGCCCCAGAATTGATTGATTATGTTATTATTCACGAATTAGCTCACCTCCGACATGCCAACCATTCTGCTCAATTCTGGGCTTATGTTGGTAAGTATGACCCTCAGTACAAACAACACCGCCAGCTATTAAAACAAGAGGGAATAGTCTTCTTTTAATTTACCGGCGTTTTCTAAACAAGGTTTGCTACAATTAGAACAATGATCGTAATTCACGGTGAAAACATTATTCAATCCCGCAATAAACTAATGGAGATCATTGGTCAAACTAAAAATAAAGGCGTCTTGGTCGACCGGGTGCCGGCATCTAATTTAGATTTACCTACTTTGGAATCAAAATTGCAAAAAACTGATTTGTTTGGCCACAGCCGCATGCTTGTAATAGAAGAACTACATAACTTGCCTCGCTCATCTAAAAAAAATCAATTAATCAAACTTGTAGCAAAAAACGATGGTCCTCAGATTTGTTTATGGGAAAAAAGAAAGCTGACTAAAACCATGTTAAAAAAACTGGCTGCAGATCAAGTTTATCACTTCAATTTATCTAACAGCCTCTTTGATTGGCTAGATTCTTTGTCTACTAACTC
>CAZSQY010000004.1:0-5862 GCA_964609285.1 uncultured Pseudomonadales bacterium | reverse complement strand
ACTTCAATTTATCTAACAGCCTCTTTGATTGGCTAGATTCTTTGTCTACTAACTCCAATACTCAAGCTCAACAAATCCGACTCTTGAAACAGGCAGTCAAAACCAATGATGAATACATGTGTTTTGTTATGTTAGCTAGGCAAATTAGGCTGTTAATTCAAGCTAAAACTGGCGGAAAAATCAAAGGGCCCTATTTTGTGATCAATAAAGTTAAAAAGCAGGCCCGAGGGTTTAGTCTAGACAAACTATTGCAAATTCATAACAAACTGCATCAACTAGATAAACAGATTAAAACATCAACTAATATTGTTGATCTAGATCAAGCCTTAGAAATGCTGCTATTGCAAAAATTTAACTAATTACTTAAAAACTAAATAGGCTTTTCAAGCCTGGCAAGGAAAATATGTCAAAACTTGACACCAGTATTTTTAGAACTTATGACATCAGAGGGGTTTACCCTGATCAATTAAACGAGGAAGCAGCTTATAAAGTGGGGCGCGGCTATGCCACACTTATCCAGCGTGAAAATCCTTCAAAGCAGCTTAAAATTGTGGTTTCGCGTGACATGCGGCCTTCATCTCCGGCTTTGAAAGAAAAATTAATTCAGGGCTTAATTGAGTCAGGGGTTGATGTAGTTGATGTTGATCTTAATTCCACTCCTACTTTTTACTTTGCTGTTGCCTATTTTAATTATGATGGGGGCATACAGATCACTGCTTCACACAATCCTCCTGAATACAATGGATTGAAAATGGTGCGGGCTAAAGCCAAGCCTTTGGCCGGCGGCACCGGTATGGAAGAACTGGCTGAAATCGTAAAACAAGAAGGTTTTATCCAAACTAAAGAGGCGGGTAAAATTATCGAAAAAACAGACGTTTTAGAGACTGAAATCCAAGAAATACTAAAAGATATTGATGTCGAGAATATCAAGCCCTACAAAATTGTGGTCGATGCAGCCAACTCAGTTGGAGCTTTGGATCTGGAAGCTATATTTCAACATTTACCCTGTGAGCTTGTACCTTTGTACTTTGAGTTAGATGGTACTTTTCCCAATCACGAGGCCGACCCGATAAAACCAGAAAACTTAGTTGATCTTAAGAAAAAAGTTGTAAAAGAAAAAGCTGATCTTGGCATTGCTCTAGATGGAGACGGGGATCGTATGTTTTTTGTGGATGAAAAAGGAAAAGAGGTCCCGCAATCAATTCTAAGAGGCTTAATGGCACAGATTGCCTTAAAAGACAATCCGGGAGCTACTGTCTGCTATGATATCCGACCCGGCCGAGCCACCACCGATATGATTCAAGAGGCGGGGGGAAAAGCCGTTATGACCAGAGTTGGACACTCGCTCATTAAAAGCAAAATGGAAGAAGTAGGAGCAATTTTTGGAGGAGAATCTTCTGGCCATTACTTTTATAAGTTTGAGTATGGCATTTTTGATTCAGCCTTAGTCTTGCTAACAAAGTTTTTAAAGTATATTAGTCAACAAAACAAACCGGTTTCAGAAATTATTGAGCCTTATAAACGCTACTATCATTCTGGAGAAATTAACTCCATGGTCGAAGACAAAAAAGCTGCTATTGAACGCCTAGCTGACAAGTACAGCGACGCAGACATTTCTTATCTGGACGGCATTACTGTCACTTATGAAGATTATTGGTTTAATGTGAGGCCCTCTAACACCGAATCAAAGCTGAGGTTAAATCTGGAAGCTAAAACTCCAGAGCTAATGGAGCAAAAACGCGACGAGGTGCTAAAAATCATCCGTCAATAAAAGCTACACCAGCAACAGGGCAAAAGCCTTGCTGCAACGCAGCCTTGGGTTAAGTGTTAAAATGATTTCTATGCATTCTTACTTTAAACAAAATTACCAGTTTTGTTCCAAATGCGGCACGCGCTTAAATCCAAAAGAAATACAAGAACACCTTATTTGTGCTAGCTGTGGATTTGAAGTCTACCCAAATCCGGCCCCAACCACCGCAGTGTTTGTAATTAAAGACCGACAGGTGCTTTTAGCCAAACGAGCAATTGAACCTAAAAAAGGAACTTGGGATTCACCGGGCGGGTTTGTTGATCCCGGTGAAAGCCTGGAACAGGGTGCAATTCGCGAGATGCAGGAAGAAACAGGATTAGAAGTTAAAATTACTAACATCATTGGCTCTTATCCAGACACATATCAAGGCAAGCCAACAGTTAACGTCGGCCTATTAGCAGCAATAACTGCAGGACAGCCTCAAGCCGCAGACGATGTTGCCAGCCTGCATTGGATAGACCTAGATAAGCTGCCTGCTGCTGATGAGTTTGGCTTTCAAACTGTCTGTAAACTCTTACAAGATTTAAAACATAAATTAAAATTAAACCATGTCTAACCCATCTCAATCTAACTCAAATCAAAATGAGTCAACTCAAAAAGCCATCAACAATCAAACAGACTTCCCGGGTTTTAAACTAGCTAAAACAGAACCCAAGGTCGATCCGGACATCATTGATTCTCGGGAAAAAATTGCAGAAATCGATGAACAAAACGTACTGGGATCAATAGAGGCCTTAGCCGACCAAGTTCGACAGGCCTGGCAAGACATCCAAGCAATCAATCTTAATTTTCAATCAGAAATCCATAACGTAGTAGCGGCCGGCATGGGCGGCTCCGGTTTGGGCGCTGATGTGGTTAAACATTTGTTTAAACCCCAATTAAAGGTGCCGATTGAAGTTGTTAATGACTACTCTTTGCCTCATTATATTGATCAACACACCCTGGTGATTTTATCGAGTTATTCCGGGAACACTGAAGAAATTTTGGCCTGTGCTGAACAAGCGAAGGCAGCTCTCACACAAACAGCGGTCATTACCACCGGGGGAGAACTCAAAAAATTAGCTCAATCCCAGCAATATCCTGCTTATTTCATTAATCCAGAATACAATCCCTCAGAACAACCGCGCATGGCTATTGGTTATGCTGTAATAGGATTAATGGGACTGCTGCATCAGGCGCAAATTATAAATATTTCTCAAAAAGAAATCGCTCAAGTGGTTAAAACCATTATCCGCATAATGCACGAATGTCGGGTTGAAGCAGCTACAGAAAAAAACCCCGCTAAGACTCTTGCTTTTAACTTAGTTGATCGCCGCCCCAATTTGGTAGGAGCGCAGTTTATCACCGGAGCTTTGCATGTAATTAGGAATCAATTCCATGAAAACGCCAAAACTTTAGCTGAATATTATCAAATTCCGGAAATGAATCACCATATGCTGGAAGGCTTGAAATTACCCGCCAGCAACAATTTAGACAACATCTTTTTGTTTTTCAATTCTAAGTTCTATCATGAACGTAATCAGAAAAGAGTCACCCTCACTCAAGAGGCTGTGGAAAAACAAACTATTCAGACTATCGCTATTCAACTTGAGGCTGAATCCAAATTATCTCAAGTCTTTGAAGCGATCACACTTATGGCTTATGCCAATTTTTATTTAGCCATGCTGCATCAGATCAATCCCAGCCAAATTCCTATCGTAGATTGGTTTAAGCAAGAGCTGGGCTAATAAAAACCAGCCTGTTTTGAAAGTTTATACCAATCGCAGCCATTCTCAGCAAAATATTAGTGATTAGTTAAGAAAACGTTAAATGCGTTGGATAAATCCTTTCAAATTAATTTCATTTAAGCTAGGATAGAATACAGATAGATCATCTATAGCCAAATTCTCGAGACTATAGTCATATGCCCGAAATCAATCCTGCCCATCAGCTTTTACAATATCCTAAATCTGAGGTCGGACTTTATGCTCTAGATGTAGCCCAGCTGGCTCAACAAAAAATTCCTTTGCCAATCACTTATTGTGTACCGGTTTCTGCATTGAAATTAATCGGTCAGCATAATCAACTTGATAAAGAATTCGAAGATTTAAGACAAAAAACTGATTTAAGGCAAAGTGCTGAGTTACACCAAGCAGTAAATAAAATTCAAAAACTAATTTTACAGCAATCTTTGCCCAAGCAAGTTACAGATAAGCTATTAGAAATTTATAACGATTACTTGGAAAAAGATTTTATTCGGCTGACAGCCAGCCCCGTAGTTGGCTTTGAAACTAACTACAAACGAGAAGAAAACATCCGCGGTGAGGCTAATATGATGGAGTCGATTCTTAAGCTCTGGGCTCGAAATGTTGATCCTAACGATTTTAAACGCGGCATTCTTTATCCCATTGCCATCGTGATTCAAGCACAATTTCAGCCTGTCAGTTCAGGCCTGGCTTTTAGTTTTAATCCTAAGAATGACAATAAGTCAGAAGTTTTAATAAAATCTGTTTTCGGCGTATTTGCGGCGCCAGATTCAGACAACAATCATGATGAGTTTACTGTGAATCTGCGAAGTTGGAAAATTTCCAACCAGCAAATCAGCATCAAAAAAAGATTTTTAATCAGAAAATTGGACGCGTTAGAACCTCAGACCTTGGACAAGGCACAGCGTAAAAAAGCCAGTTTATCAAGCCAGCAAATTAAAAAACTGGCTAAATTGGTTAGAAAAATCAAGCTTCAACGTGTCGATCAAGTGAAAATTCATTGGAGTTTAGTCCAAGATAAAATTGTTATCACTAAAATTAAGCCTTGTTATTATTCAACTACTGAACAAGCTTCGCTATCAGCAACTCAATACAAAACGCTCTTAGTAGGAAGTGGTTTAAATTCAGGCTTTGTTCCGGGAAAATGCAGACTAATTGAAGAATTAGAAGATATTAAACAAACTAAGCCCGGAGAGATAGCGGTGATGCCGCAGTTGACCCATGAGTATATGGGTTTAATTCAAATCTGCAGCGCTTTTGTATGTGAGCAAGGTATCTCCAGTCCGGAAATACTGGCTCAACTGAGACATTATCAATTACCAACCATTGTTCAAGCCAAACACGCTCTAAAAAAATTAAAAAACGGTCAATCAATTGTGGTTGATGCCAATGCCGGTAAAGTCTATCAAACAAAGAGTATAGACAAAGAACTGGATGCTTTAACTCAAAGTACTGCCCCCCGATTATTATTAGCTGTCAATCAGTTTGATGATCTTACTGAGGAAATGGCTTTGATTAGTGAAGGCATAGGGTTGTTTAGAAGCGAGCACTTGTTTATTCAATCCGGGCAGCACCCATTACAGCTTTTACAAAATCAACCAAAAAAATTTCAACAACAGTTGGTTAAACAGTTTGTACAGTTTTACCATCGTTATATTACGCTAAAACAAAAAGAGCCTCGACTTATTTTTCGCTCTTTTAACCTAAATTCTAATCAGCTAGCCAAGCTAAAAGGAGGCAGCAGCCGGGAAAAAACAGAAACTAATCCCTATCTAGGGTTCCGCGGCGCAATTCGTCATCTCAACCAACCTCAGATTTTAAACTTTGAATTAAACTTATTAAAACAAATCAATAAACAAATTGATTGGGGAATTAATTTACTTTTACCGTTTGTGAGAACACCATTTGAGTTACAGCAAATCCAGAGTCACATTAATTCTCAACTGAACCAAACCGTGACTCAGCCTCAACTTTGGCTTGAAATATCAACACCGGAAAATCTGATTAATATTGAAGAATACTCTACAAGCTTGCTGGCCGGAATTTCAATTAATGTCAAAAATGTAACGGCTTTACTGCACGGGTTTGACCCAAACTACAGTGATATCAGCGATCAGTATAATATCTTAAGCAATCCTGTTTTGAATCAATTGATTAAATCTGCAGTTCAAACAATTCAAAAAAAGAATAAAAATATACAGGTAGTGCTTAATTTAAGTGAGTATAATCAAGATTTAATTGAGCTCGCTGTCCAGCTTGAATTAGATGCAGTTACGGTGCGGCCGGAATTTGCTAAAAACGTTAAAA
>CAZSQY010000003.1:0-37776 GCA_964609285.1 uncultured Pseudomonadales bacterium | reverse complement strand
TGATAAATCAGCACAGACTGTACCCTGTAAATCAGCATTTCTTTCAGCACCTCCAGAGCTAGTACCAATACCAAATGCAAGAATACAATCTTCACCGTTATTAACAAACCAACCATTTTCCAAAAATACATGCAAATAACTACCTGAATTGTTTCCTTGATTATTAACGTTAGCTCCTTTGACACAAATTTGTTCTATTACAACATCAAAGTCAAAATCTGTAGCAAAATCATGTTGAATTAAATCATCGCTTTGTCCTGATTCTTCAGCTTCGAACTTTATCCAGCCTAAGCTTTCTCCATTCCATTCATCATAATATCCTTCACCCTGACAAACATTATCGCTAGTGGCCAATACTTTGTTGCCCTCTGTTTTTAACACATAACTCCCCGGCAGCAACAAACTTACTCCCACAATCACAAAAACTGAAAAAACATTTAAAAACAAAAGCACGCGGTCGCGGCTGGGCATATTAAAAAAAGAAGCTTTGTTCATATTTACTTTAAGACCTTATAATTAATCTTATATTTTAATATTTTTATAAGACATTAACAACTACTAGATTTAAAATTATCCTTAATTTCCATCCTCTTACAATTATCTTACAAAAACTCTAAAAGCGCCCCCTACTATTAAATTGAGTTACAAATTAAGTTTAAAATTCATTTATGCCAAATTTTTCTCAACAACGCCAATTAATGGTTGAAACTCAACTCAAAACTCGCGATATCACTGACCAAAAAGTTTTGCAGGCCATGTCTAAAGTTCCGCGGGAGAAATTCGTGCCATCAGAATATAAGCAACAAGCTTATGCTGACTCTCCGGTGCCTATCGGACATAAGCAAACCATTAGCCAGCCCTACATTGTGGCTAAAATGTGCCAGTTGCTAGAGCTAGAAGCAACAGACAAAATTTTGGAAGTTGGAGCCGGCAGCGGTTATCAAGCGGCAGTATTAGCTGAAATAGTCGAGCAGGTGATAGGCATTGAGATCGTGCCGGAACTAGCTCAACAAGCCAGAGAAACCTTAAAACAGCTTGATTATCAAAATGTTAAGATTATTACCGGCGACGGCAAAAAAGGCTATGCTAAACAAGCTCCTTATGACGGCATTATTGCCGCTGCTGCTGCCGCAGAAGTCCCACCGGCTTGGAAAGATCAGCTCAAGACGAGTGGTAAAATAGTGACGCCCATCAAACAAACACTGGGGCAGCGTCTGGTCATTTACACTAAACAAGAAGATGGTTGGAAGCAAGAAACAGAGTCTGGGGTTGCTTTTGTGCCGCTGGTCTAATCACTGAGCAAAAACTCAAATTGCATTGAGCTGATATTCAAATCACAAACTCTTTCCCATGACCTGGATAGGCTTGATAACCCTCAAACTTATCCCTGATTCGATCTAAAGATTCTCTCAGCTTTGAGCTAGAGGAATAAGAAAGGTCTGTGCGACCCACAGCATCAGCAAACAAAGTGTCGCCAGTAAAAATAACTTGTTCTGTTGAATCAAACAAACAAATACCGCCCGGAGTGTGGCCGGGAGTATGAATAACCTGTAAACGTAATTCTCCGCATACCACCTCATCACCCTCATCAATAAACTCTTTTTTCTTGGGTGCTTGTAGTTCCGGCATTTGATGTCCCCAGTGAGCAGCTCGCTCAACCACCTCATCAACTAAAAACTCATCCTTTTTATGAACGCTTAAAGGCAAATTAAAACTTAACTGCAGCTCATAAGCGGCCATAATGTGATCATAATGGCCATGGGTGGCTATCATGCCCACCGGCTGCAAGTTTTGGCGCAAAATTTCACTACTAATAGTCTCAGCACTATCAGCCGGATCAATAATCAGGCATTCTTCATTTAAATTGTCGATCAACAAATAACAATTGGTATTCAAAGGACCAAGAGTCAAGTTTTGAATGTTCATAAGTTTATTATAGTCAAAAGCGGTTATCAATTCTGGCCGTTTGAGTTAATTTGTTTTATACTAGATCAGTAATGGGACACACCCCTCAACTGGCTTTGTCGCCTTTAGATGACCGTTATGCCCACCAAACTAAACCTCTTGCTAAGATCTTTAACGAGGCCGCTCTGATTCAACATAGATTATTGATAGAAATTAAATACCTCCAAGCTCTATCCAAACATAAAATTATTCGCAGTTTTTCTAAAAAAGAAAAAGACATACTAGTACAGCTTCTAAAACCCAAGTCAAGTACCCCAGAGCAAATCAAAGCTATTGAAGAAAAAACTCATCATGATGTTAAAGCTGTGGAGTACTTTATTCGCCAAGAGTTTGAGCAAACAACTTTAAAAGATCTTATCCCTTTTATTCACTTTGGCTTGACTTCAGAAGACGTGAATAATTTGGCCTACCGCTTGATGATAAAACAAGGTTTAAATGAAATTATTAAACCTGAATTAAAAACTCTTTTACTTAATTTAGCTGATTTAAGCCAAAAACACGCTGCTTTACCCATGCTGGCCAGAACCCACGGCCAAGCGGCCATCCCCACCACCTTGGGTAAAGAACTGGCTGTGTTCGCATCAAGACTCCTGCCTTTATATATAAAACTTAAAAATACACAGCTGCAGGGTAAGTTAAACGGAGCAGTCGGCGGCTATCAAGCCCTAAACCTGGCTTTTTCTGATGTTAACTGGATTGAGTTCAGCCAAAAATTTGTAGAAAAACTGGGCTTCGAACATTTAAGTATCACTACTCAAATTAATCCTCAAGACGATCTGGTGCAGTTATTCCAACTCTTAGAGCATTTTAACTCTATTTTAATCGGCTTAAATCAAGATATCTGGCGTTATATCAGCGATGGCTGGCTAGCTCAAAAGGGTAAGAAAAAGCATGTTGGGTCTTCCACTATGCCGCAAAAGATTAATCCGATTGAGTTTGAAAATAGCGAAGGCAATTTAAAACTGGCCAATGGCTTGCTGCAAATTTTTATTTGTCAGTTCCCTATAAGCCGCCTGCAGAGAGATTTATCTGACAGCACCATTCGACGCAATATTGGCACAGCTTTTGGCCATTGTTTATTAGCTTACTCAAAGCTCAACAAGGGCTTAAGTCAGATTGAGCCCAATAAAACAAAGATTAAACAGGATCTGGAAGCTAACTGGAACATCTTGGCCGAAGCAGCTCAAACCATAGCCCGTCAGCAAGGAGACCAGCAGGCCTATGAAAAATTGGCTAAACTAAGTAAAAACACCACTCTTGACAAAAGCAGCTGGCAGCAAAGTGTCTCGAAAATTAACCCCAAACTTGAAAAGTTAACACCGAGTGATTATACCGGCTTATCAGCTAAACTTGCTAAACAAACCGGCCAGCAAATATATCAAGTAGTCAAGAAAGAAGCAATATGAGGAATTTCAAAAAACTATACAAGCAGGTTTATAAACAAAAAAAACTATTCAATGTTGAGAAAAAGCAAAAACAAAATCCTTTTAACAAAACAGGGCGGAGGCCAAATAGTGCTGCTGTGGTGGGCGGAGCTTTGGGAGACGAAGGCAAAGGACGGATCACAGATGAACTGACTGCAAAATTTTTAAAGGAACATAAGAAAGTAGTCCATTACCGCGATAACGGCGGAGCCAACGCCGGTCACACAGTTGAGGTGGACAAAATTAGAATCGCTTTGCATCAACTTGGATCCGGAGTGCTGCAAAATAATGCCACAGTCATTTTAGGAAAAGAGATGGTTTTGCATCCTGAGGATTTAGTGACTGAAATTGCAGATGTTAAACAAGCAGCTAATAGCCAGCAAATACCAGCCAATTTAAAAATTGATGAAATGGCTGCTTTATGTTTGGATACCCACCGCGCTTTTGAAGCTGTTTTAAAAATGAGATCACGCGGCAGTAAAGGTGCCACCGGCCGCGGCATTTCACCGGCCTATGCTGATATTATTTACCGCCATCCTTTGCGCATGCGAGATTTGGCAGCTAAAAACTGGCAGCAGAAGTTTAAAGATCATTATGATTTGTATGCCGGCTGGGTCAAGGGTTTAGGCTTTAAATTATCAAAATTAGAAGCACCAAGACTCGGCTCAGATGATGTTAGGGTTGGGTCGGTTGATGAGTTTCTTGAGCGGTTGGCTAAAACCAGAGAAGTTTTAACTGAGTTTATTAAACCGGTGTATCAGGATTTAAAACAATACTGGCAAAATGGAACTCCAATGGTGTTTGAAAAAGCTCAAGCCTTGGGCTTAGATAAACGCTGGGGAGTTTATCCTGATGTAACCGCCTCCAACTGCGGGTTTGATGGTATTTGGTCATCAACTGAAGGCATCATAGATCCTCAGCAGTTAGCGGTTAGAGCCGCGGTAATTAAAGCCACTTATACTTCGAGTGTGGGCGCCCGGCGGCTGCCAACCATGATGGATGAGAAACTAGCTGATCGAATTCGAAAAGATGGCGACGAGTTTGGCGCCACTACCGGGCGCCCCAGAGATATTGTCCACCTAGATCTTCCCATGCTGTCTTATTTATTTAAGGTGGGCAGGGTAGAGGATTTAGTCATCACTCATCTGGATATTTGTTACTCAGACACACCAATCAAAGTTTTCGTGGGCTATAAAATCAATGGCAAAGAGGTTGATTATCGTCCGGATCAACTCTTTTTAGACCAAGTTGAGCCGGAATTTGTAGAACTACCCCCATGGGACGGATCAAAAATTGAGCAAATCAATAAGTTAGAGGGTTTACCTCAAGAAACATTACAATATGTTGCTTTTATTTCACAAGCTTTGCAGGCTGTGCCTTTTTTACTGAGCACTGGGCCAAAACGCAACCAGACCATTCGCTATTATTAAATAGTCATTGAATAACCACGAGCTGATCAGCAAATATATTCTTGTTATACTATCTGCATGATTAAACAGGCCCATTCTCCTTACTCAGCCTTTACCTTAATCGAAATTCTAATCGTCGTCACTATTTTTGGTATTCTTGCCACCATGGTTTTGTCGTCCATTAACCCGATTGAACAAATCAGCCGAGGAAGAGACGCAGCTCGCATCCAACTGATTGAGCATCTATTCAGAGCCAGCGAGAGAATGTACGCCAATAATCAACCGCCGCCTTGGGTAACAGACGTTTTTGCTGTTCCATTAAACTCTGCGGCTGGCCAACTTACCATTGCCAACATGGTCAATGTCCAAGAATTAAAAGCAGGTTTTGTCAACGGCTATCAAAAATACTTTATTGGAACTTATGCAACAGCTCAAAACGGCTATGAAAAAAGAGCTTTTTGTTTTTTACCTGAATCTCGGGCTTTTCAAGATCACGAACTGACTCACTACAGCATTGAAGGCATACCAACCGAAGAATGTCCTGAAGAAGGCTGTTATTTATGTATTTCAACTGATTTTGAAAATTTAAGCGGGTATAACCCGCCTGATACTGAAACAGAACTCCCTGCAGAAGAAACCCAAGATCTGTGCGCAGATTTTGATCCAGAGTGGCCCAATTACCCTGGGACCTGTAATACTTCGAGCGCTTATGTTCACTGGGGTTGCACACATTATTGCGTAACAGACCTAGGGTGCGGGAACAGCTGTTTATCGTATGGCTGTCCTGAAGCTTGTGAGCCCGGAGAACGTGGTTTAATGAAGCGGAATTACGGTGTGGGCGATGGGTTTGCTGAATGTTTGAGTCACTGGGAGGAGACTAGGGAATATTATTGTATACCAGATCCATACGCTCGCTGTGATATTAAATCTTATCCCAGCAGCGATAGTGATTTTGTTTACGGCTGTGAAAATCCAAGAAGGCCGATTGAGTGGGTTGAGGGGTAGAAGTTGTTGATATAGATTTTGATGCCCGGCCTGCCTGCCGGCAGGCAGGCTTGGATTCACTGCTCGCTCGTCCCGCTTAGCGGGATTCGCTCCCAGTACTACTCGGGCTCATTTGGCTTCCGGCCATATTCACTCGACGGCGCGACTGTTCTTGCCAATCATGGACCGTCATATAAAAATCTCACCTGGCGGTGAGATTTTTCTATGATGCCCGGCTTGGATTCGAACCAAGATAAACAGCTTCAAAGGCTGTTGTCCTGCCATTAGACGACCGGGCATTAATTATTGGTCGCTGCAACCACAGCGGTCATTTATTTTAACAAATTCCAACCTGAAATTCACTGTTAGAAGAAGTTTTTTAGCGCCCAATCAAATAACGTTTCTTATCCTGACTCATGTCAATAAACTCATCAGTTTCATCCAATAAACGGCGGCTGGCAGTTTTGCCAAAGGCCATCACCTCTGTACGCCGACCATGACCTCTAAGATACTCAAGTAAGTCCACATAATCACCATCACCGGAAACAATCACAGCTGTGTCGAGCATAGGCATTAATCTAACTACGTCAATTGCTAAACCCACATCCCAATCACCCTTCTTAGCTCCGCTTTTAAAAATCTGTAATGGTTTGGTCCTCACTTCATAACCCAAATCTTCTAGAGCTGTAATGAAATCCTTTTCTTTACCTTCTTCAGTCTCAATCACATAAGCAAAAGCCCGTACTAGACGGCGGCCTGAAACAGCGGTTTTCATCACCTGCCTAAAATCAACATTGGTGTTATATAAATGCTGAGCAGACATATACATGTTTGACACATCAATAAAAATACCTACTCGCTGGTCTTTGTGTTTAACACTTTTATTCATATCTTGGTATTGTATCAAAGAAATTCGCAAATTTGTAATAACGAGCTCATTCTAAACGGAAAAAAACAAATCAAAATAAATTACTTAATTTGAAGCTTGCGGCTCACATTTTTCCAATCAGCCAAAACAGCTGCTAAAACAGAGGTGAGGGGAGCGGCTAAAATTAAGCCAATCGAGCTAACCAAAGTGCGAACAATTTCTTCAACTACCAGTTCCTGCGAAAGTACATAGCCCAAAGGATGGGGGTTATTCACAAACAGTAGCATAAGCGGCAAAGAGGCACCGGCATAAACTAAAATCAAGGTATTAACCATGGAAGTAATATGGTCTTGACCAACTTCCATCGATTGCTGATAAAGCTCTTTTAATTTTAATTTGGGATTATTTTTCTTTAACGAAAAAACTAAGCCGGCCTGGGTAATAGTAATGTCATCCAAGGTGCCAAGCAGGCCAATAATAATACCTGCTAAAAGTAAGCCTCTTAAATTAAGCTGCTCTTGCTCAACTCTAATAAACCCGGCTTCCTCAGAAGAAAAGCCAGTTAGATGAGTGGTTCTAATAAAAGTTGCAGCTAATAAGCTGGAAACAATTAAGGCAAAAACTGTGGCTGCAACTGCCACGTGTGTCTTTTTTTTCCAACCATGACTCAAATAAAAAGTGATAGGAATAATTAACACAGACAACAAAGCAGCTACCAGCACCGGATTTACATTTTGCAAAATTAAGGGCAGCACTACCATAAAAATTACAACAAAACTTAAAATCAAAGAAATAATAGACCTAACACCTTTCAACCCATTAACAACTAGCACCACTACCAAAAAAATTGCAAAAATTAGTTTGATAGTATTTTCTCTTGAGTAGCCAATAATCTGGGCTTGGCTAGAATCTATCACTTCTGCTTCAATCAAGTTTGAAAAGTTTTGATCGGAACGGACATAAACAGTATCACCGCTTTGATAATCAATAAAATCAACAGTCGGCACAGCTCCATGTTGGATCATTAAGTCTTGATCTCGTTGGTCTGAGGTGTGAAGAGTGATGCGTAGTATTTGATAAGGAGCTTCCTGACCAGCTACTTCGATTGTATCTGTTTCAATTACCTCTTGAACTGTAGCCTTAAAAATTGTTTCCTGATTTTCAGCCGTCTGCGCTCTAGCCGGTAAAGCCAAGCTCTGATGAATTAATAAAACTAAGACTACTGACAATATGATTTTACAAATTTTTTTCATTATTTTTTTCGTTGCTCTAGTAATTGCTGTAGTTGTTTAAGTAAAGATTTGTCAGACTCTTCAACTTCTAATCTCTCCAAAGCCTGACTAACTTCCTGTTTCAAAGCTTCTATTTGTGCATTTACCTCATCTAACACTTGATATTGGTTAATTTTTTGTCTAACAAACGCTAGGTCTTTTGCAGAAAGCTCGCTGCTGCCAAAAATTTTGTTTAGCTGCTGTTTATCTGGCTCTTGAGCCAGCTTAAACAAAAAATGTCGATGCAAAGTTTTTTTGTTTTCCTTGATATCTGATCCGACTAGTTTACCTAAAGTCTTCTCGGATCCAAACAAACCCAGCTCATCGTCTTTAATCTGAAACATAACCCCCAAGTTAAGTGCAAACTCAGTTAGGGCCTGCTGTGTCTTTGGATCTGCTCCTGCGGTAATCGCTCCCAGTAAAATAGGATTAACTACAGAGTAGTGTCCTGATTTCAGAGATAATACATGCAGAATTTGATCGAGTTCTGCCTCCTCAGAACCTGAAGCCAGTGCCACATCATCCATCTGGCCCCAGCCAGTTTTGACCATTTCCTGAGTATAAAAGCTAAAAAGTTTTGTGTTATGAGCTGCAAAACTAGCTTGATGCATAAGCTGTCCAGCCCAAAAAATCAATAAATCTCCAGTGCTGATAGCTTGACTGTAACCATAGTGTCGTGGATCCTTGACTAGACCCTCATTCTCTTGCATCACCTTAGCATGCAAGGTCGGCTGGCCCCGTCTCAAATCATCTTGATCCATCATGTCATCGTGCAGCAAGAACGCTGAATGAGTTAACTCAACCGCACTAGCGACTTGCAACAGTGCTGTTAAATCTTCTTGACTTAACTCAGCAGAAGATTGTTGAGCAAACAAATCATAGCCTAAAAAAACTAGACAGCCTCGATACAGCTTACCAGACACTACAAACTCTTTTAAAAAGGACAGCACAGGATAATCAAAAGCCACACATTCTTTTTCTTGACTGTCTAAAAAATCTAGTAAGGTTTGGTTAAGCAGTTGTTTTTTAGCAGCTAAGTATGATTTAAGTTCCATAAGTTATATTTTATCAGTTATCTAATTTCAGGTTCGCTCTAGTTCATTCTTCGTTTAAAATAAAGTCATGAAACAAACCCAAACCAACTTAAAGTTTCCTACTAACTGGAATCTTCAACTTCTATACGAGTCTCCGCAGGATCCTCAGATTAAAGAGGACTTAAAAATGTATGATAAAAAACGCAAAGAGTTCGCTCAAAAATACGAAAATCGAACAGATTATTTACAGGATGAAGAGCAGTTATTAACTGCCCTCACAGAATACGAACAGCTGCTAAATGATTTAAACGGGGCGCGGCCGCTGATGTATTTCCATTATCTTACCTCACTAGAATCTGATAACGAACAGGGACAAGCCCAGCTTAACAAAATTACTACTCAATTAACCAAGGCGCAAAACCGTTTGGCTTTTTTTCCAATCAAACTCGGCAAAATCGATCCGGCTTTTCAAGATAAATTTTTAAGCTCTGAAAAACTAAAAAAATATCATTATTTACTTCAAAGACGTTTTTTATTGGCAAAATATGATCTTAAAGAAGAGCAGGAAAAAATTATCAACTTAGTAGATCAAACCAGCCACCAGATGTGGGTCAAAGGAGTAGAGAAAACTCTTAATAACAAAACTGTAGAACACAAAGGTCAGAGGCTGCCTCTTTCTAAAGCCAGTCAAAATATTTCAGAACTGCCAACAAGAGAAAGAAGAGAGCTGCATCAAAAACTGCTCACTAAATCTGCTGAAGCAGAGGATTTTGCTGAAACTGAAATTAATGCCATTATTACTTACAAACAGACTGAAGACGAGCTTCGTCAGCATCAGCTGCCCTATGAGTCAACCGTTTTAGCTGCAGAAAACAATTTAGAAACTGTTGAAACTTTGATTGAAACTGTCACTAAATCCTTTGATTTATCGCATCAATTTTATAAACTGAAAGCACAATTATTAGAGTTAGACGAGCTATTTTATGCTGATCGGGCAGCAAAAATTGGAAGCTTTGATCGCAAATACAAGTTTGAACAAGCCTACAATTTAACTTACGAAACTTTTCAAAACCTAGATCCGGAATTCAGTCAAATTCTCAAAAGAATGCTTGAGAATGGACAACTGGACATTTTTCCCAAAAAAGGCAAGGTTGCAGGCGCATTTTGTTCAAGCTCAATTAATAACCCTACTTTTGTTTTACTCAATCACACCAATGATTTTAATTCTGTCTTAACTCTAGCTCACGAAATGGGACACGCTATTCATTCAGAACTGAGTAAATCGCAGCATGTCATTTATCAATCCTATTCCACCAGCACAGCCGAAACAGCCAGTACTTTTTTTGAACAGTTTGTGTTTGAGCGCTTGATTCAGGATTTTTCTCAAGAAGAAAAGATAATTGCTTTACATAATCAGTTACAACAAGATATCAATACAATCTTTCGTCAAATCGCATTGTTTAATTTTGAACTAAATTTGCACAATCAAATTCAGGAAGAGGGATACCTAGCTGCTAATCGTATCGGACGGCTCTTAAATAAACATATGCAAAGTTATCTGGGACCCGTTTTCGAGTTAAATGACTTAGATGGCAAATTTTTTATTATTTGGCCGCATATTCGCTATTTTTTCTATACATACACATATGCCTATGGCCATTTAATAAGCAAGGCTCTAATCAATCAGGTTAAAAAAGACCCACAAAACATAGAAAAAGTTAAACAGTTTTTGGCAGCTGGAGGCAGCAATAGTCCGCAAGAGATTTTTCAAGAAATGAAAATCGATATTGCTCAGCCCGACTTTTTTGCTCAAGGCTTGCAAGCAATTAAAAAAGACCTAAAAGAACTCAATTCACTCATTAACTGATTAAAAAATCAGTCTTGTTTTTTAGTTTTTTCTTGAAGCGTCGATTTTGTGCCAGTCTCAATTTGAACAGCATCCTTTTTAAAAAAGAACCCCATAATCCTATCCCACCGTTTTCTTAAGAATAAAAACAACCAACCCATAGCAGTCGTAATCAAGGTAACCTTTATAATGGTATCGGTTGTATCTAGTGTATCTAGCAAACCGCGATATTTGCGCACCCCTTCATAAGCCACAATCAAATAAAACATAAAACGCACGTAAGTGCCAATAAAAGTGGTGAAAATATAAGACCAAATATTGAGTTTGATTAAACCGGCAATGACTGATACGGGCAGGGTAGGAATAAAGGGGAGAGCCCGTAAAACAATCATAATAATCTCATCTTTACCTGTGCCATCTAAATAACGACCGTATTTTTCTATTTCATCCTCATCTACGCCCAAAATCTTGCCGATCTTACTATGAGTGATAGCGTCTTCCAGTTTGTCAGCCACATAATAGGTTAGGAGGGTGGCTAAAGTTTTACCAAGCGTACCAGTCAAAGCCACCACAAACAAAAACATCAATCCTTTATTTTGTTCAAAAACTAAAGTCCCAGCAGTTATAGGGACAAAAGGAGAGGGTACAATCGCTATAACCTCATCTATAATCGATCCAACAAAGGCAAAAATAGTCAAGGGAAACTGATGAGCTAATGATTCCAAAAAAGTTACAGCTTGGTCTGTCATAAAAACTTTCTAGATATAATGTAACAAGTTAAACAAAGATCCATTATAGTCGCAACACTAAAAAAGAAACAAGAGGCCTAGCAGCTGAGCTTGTAATAGTTTGATGATGCGTTTTTTATCCTTTACACATACAGTTAACCTGAATAAGATAGAAACTATGGCTGCTACAGACCAAATCAATCAAGATCAATCCCAACAAAAACTAATCGCAATTATTGTTGTTTTATTAATGACAGTCGTTTTACTTAGTATTGCTTTAACTCAAAAAGACGTTGAAAGCAAAAATGATCTTAATCTCAACCAAGAACGCCAACCAATGGAACAACCGGTGCCGACCCTCTTCCAAGGAGAATTGCCAGATGAAAAAGAAGTCCAGCAACAATTAAACCAACAAGGTTCGCAAGTTCAAGGTTCTCAAACTCAAGATCCAAGAACTCAGCAGATGATGGCAGAGCAACCCAATCAACCGCCCAACACCATGCCAGTTAACAATCAACAACCACCAGAAAGCACTCAAATGAATAAAGCTCAAATGCCCAAACCGAGCATGATCATCGATACTAATAAAGAATACACAGCCACCATGCAAACCAGCGAAGGCACTATTAGGCTTAAGCTGTTTGCTGATCAAACTCCGCTCACTGTTAACAACTTTGTTTACTTAGCCCAGGCCGGATTTTACGACGGCCTCATATTTCACCGAGTAATTAAAGATTTTATGATTCAGGGCGGTGATCCGAACGGCGATGGTACCGGCGGCCCAGGCTATCAATTTGAAGATGAACAAAGCCCTACTAAGTTAGTTAAAGGCTCTTTGGCTATGGCCAATTCCGGTCCAAATACTAACGGCAGCCAATTTTTTATAGTAACAGCTGACGAAACTCCTTGGTTGGATGGAAAACACACCAACTTTGGCCAGGTAATTGAAGGTGTGGATGTTCTAGATAAAATTGAACAAGTTGAGACAGGTGCCAACGATAAACCGGTCCGACCCATCTCTATTCAATCGATTGTCATTAGCGAAAATTAAACTGATAATCCTTATCACCAAAAAAACCAGTTACTTCCGGGCTGATCAATTTTGTTTCGTCTAACAGTAAACCAGAGCGTACAGTAAACAATCCGTAACGATCATCAATCTCGTTTATAGCAGTTTCAATTGCCTCGCGCTGCTGCCAGTCTGGTAACAGGGACGGTGTAATTGCATTCTTAGACTTTAGCAAACCTAAAGAGACCCTGAATTTAATTGGCTCAAACTGCTGCTGCCAATTTAACATTAATTGTTGCCAAACAATCTCAAATAGCTGCACAGTGTGATAAATATACTCTTGATAAGTTTTTCTGTTATGCCAACCCAGATGGTTGCTGCCATACAAACCCACGCTTACCCGCCGGCCAGCCATATTCATACGCCGCACCTTGTAAATCACTTCACGGCATAAATTGTATAAAACCCGTTTAACCGTCTGTTTGTCTTGAACCAAATCCCACAAGGTAATTGAGCGGCTGACTGATTTCATTGACTGCTTTCTGTCTATTTTGTTATCAAGCAGTTGTAAATGATGTGGCTCTTCACCATAAGCCATTTTTAATAACTCTCGAGACCAGAACGGCCCAAACAAAGGCTCCAAATCTTCTATAGAAAAAAAACGAATTTGATAGGGATGAAAAATATTTAACCTAGCCAGCTTGGCGGCCAAACGAAAGCCAATACCGCAGACATCCTCAAATTTGACTGAAGCCAAAACTACATCTTTGTTTTCACCATTAATCTCAAAAACATCGCCTTTAGGCGCAATTTCAGCCGCCATCTTAGCTAGTAAGCGGTTGGGACCAATGCCCACATTGGCTGTAACCCATTCTCCTAACGTATTTTGAATTTGTTGCTGAATTTTTTTACCTAGCTGATGCGGACTAGGGTAGAGGCGCTGACAATCAGAAATATCAACGAAGGCTTCATCTAAAGAATAAACATCAACCCTAGGAGCAATTTGTTTAAACAAAGCAGCTAACTTTTTAGTGGCACTTAAATATAAATCAAATTCAGCCTTCATCTCGATTAATTGAGGAGCAAGTTGACGAGCTTGCACAACATTAGAACCGGTTTTAATGCCCAGCTTTTTAGCCTCTTTGGAAGCAGCAATAACACAAGTCCGACCCAACTCTTTCACAACCACCAGTGGTTTACCTCTTAATTTGGGGTTTTCCTGCTGCAACAAAGTGGCAAAGTAAGAATTAATATCAATCAATAACATTTTTATTTAACCGTCCATCCAAACTTGCTCTAAATACCAATCCTGTGACTGCAAATCATGAAGCAAACGGTACAAATTGCCCTGAGCTTCGATTGAATAAATTGTGTGTTTGACTTGTCCCTGATTATAGTCTGATACCAGGGTAATATTATCTACATCAAAACGACGACCCTGCCAATCAAACCAAACCGGCCGGAATTGACTTTGTTTAAAAATTCCAGCCACACGCACTGTTTCGTGTATTGTTTGGTACATATCATCATTAAAACGAATAAAACCCAAAGATTCAATAAGACTATCTATATCAAAATAAAACAAAATTTAGGAGAAGCTAGATCTACAAACAGAAATTGATCTCAACAAAATCAGCAAAAAAAGTTATACTAATCAATAAACATGCAGCGTCTTAAATAATATTTTAAGCTCGCTTTAACACAATTACTAACCACAGAAAGGACTACTTATGAGTAAAATACTCATTGTATATGGCTCCACCACAGGCAATACAGAAATGGTGGCTGAAGAAATTATGGATTCTTTGAAAGATCATGAAGTTTCGCTACAGGATGTCGCAGATACCAGCCCGGAAGATTTAACCGAGTATGATGTCTTAGTTTTGGGTTCATCTACTTGGGATGACGGTTTACTGCAACAAGATTTCCGAGATTTTGTCGAGGGACTAGAGGCTGATTTAGCCGGTAAAAAACTGGCCATTTTTGGTCTGGGTGACAGCAACTACCCGGATTTCTGTGAGGCAGCTGATATTTTAGAAGGAACTTTTACTAAATTAGGAGGAAAGACCATTGTCACAACTCTTAAAATTGATGGGTTTCCTGATGAAGAAGAAAATGAGCAAAAAATTGAAGCCTGGTCTAAAGAATTGTCTCAAAAAATTTGAGATAGAGATAGATTAAGCCCACTAAAAAACCCCAGCCTAAAGCTGGGGTTTTTATTTTAAAATTCGAAATAAACTATTTCTTAATCTTTTTATCCATTTCCTTTTTTGCTTTTTTTACAGCCTTTTTCACTTTTTTCTCTGTCTCTTGCTTAATTCTTTTGGAATCCTTAGCAATTTCCTCTTTAACTTCTTTGGCTTTTTTTGCAGTATCATCAATAACCTCTTTAGTTTTTTCGCGATTCTCTTTCTTGGAAAAGAAAAGAGCAGCTGCTCCAGCAGCCGCACCCGCCAAAAAGGCTAGCACACCGGTTTTAGTTCTTTTGCTTTTATTATTAGACATAATCTTTCTCTATGATTAATAGTTTATACTTCATTATTATCAAATATTTAACACTTAAGCAACCTTGATAATCGATAAGGTGTTAGTTTTACCAACAGCCCTAACATGAGGTCCGTGTAAAACTAAAATTTTCTGTCCTGATTTAAACCATTGCCTTTTACCCAATTTTTCCAACAGCTGTTCTGCATTCAAGATTGCATCTTCCTCAGTCCAATCAACCAAATGAGGATAAACGCCATAATACAAACTTAATTGTTGATAAACTCTCTTATCAGAGGTAATGACATGTTGGGGTGCTTGAGGTCGATTACGCGCTATCTGAGCGGCAGTGGCACCAGTAGCGGTAATACATATGATTGCATCAACTATCACTGGCTGTTTATGTAAAAGATTGGCAGCAGCATAAGCAATATTCATTTCATCATCGCCATTAACGCAAGCTACCATATCCACATCAATGTGTTTTTCATTAAATTGAGCAATTTTGGCTTGAGTTTCAACGGCCTTAACTGGAAATCTACCAATCGTCGTTTCACCCGAAAGCATAACAGCGTCAGTTAAATCATAAATAGCATGTGCCACATCACTAATTTCAGCTCGTGTTGGTAAAGGATTATCAATCATTGTCTCCAACATATGAGTTGCTGTGATAACAGGTTTGGCTTGATCGCGGCATTTCTTTATCATCTGCCGCTGCCAATAAACCAATTCTTCATAAGGTACCTCAACTCCTAAATCGCCCCTAGCTACCATAATGCCATCCGAAACCTCAATAATTTCGTCCAAATTATCTAAGGCAGCTTGATTTTCAATTTTTGCAATAATACCAGCCGTTAAGTCACGTTTTTCTAATTCCCGCCGCAATGTTAGAACATCGCTTCTGTCTCTAACAAAAGAAAGAGCCACGTAATCAACTTCATTATTTTGGATACCATCTAGTTGTACATAATCGTTTTCTACTAAAACCGGCATGTCAGTCACTAAGCCCGGAATACTCATAGTTTTACGCTGTTTAACTGTAAAAGAATCTAAAGCTACAGCTTCAATTGTTTTTTTACCTTTTTTCACAGCCTCAAATTGACAGAGACCATCATCGGTGAGAATTAGCTGACCTGGCTCAATGACATCAATGGCGTTTTCTGGAATAAAAATTAAATTTTCCTTTTTAAGGTTTTGGTTTGAAGTAAAATAAGCGACCTCGCCTTCTTGCATTTCAAAACCGGACTCTTGAAATTTTTCAGGAAGATTAATTCGGATCTCCGGACCCTGTAAATCTAATAGCACAGCAATTGGTAAATCTAGTTCTGCTGCCACTTGTTTGACTCTCAAAATCCTTTCATGATGCCACTCGGGCGTGCCATGCTTTGTGTTAAAACGGGCCACGTTCATGCCGGCTAAAATTAATTCTTTTAAAGTTTCTTCTGTTTCTGTAGCCGGGCCGATAGTGGCCACTATTTTTGTGAGTTTAACTACAGGTTTTTGTGGTTTGGACATAAAAATTACAAATAATTATTATATTAAATTACACAATAAACTACTTTTTCAGGGTAAATGTCGAGCTAATATCTAATTGTCTGTTATTGTTGTTTAAACTTCTCTGGGTTGCAAGCTATTTTAGAAAAAACAGCTATGTATATATTATATAACAAACTTATAATTTTAATAGTTGTCTTTCTCGTCAATCCTAACAATGCCACAAACTAAGTTAACGGCTGAATCAACTAATATATTAAAAGTTTTGCGTCGAAATCTTTTTCCAATTGAAAAATATTGTCAAATAATGGGTGTTTTTAATTTTATCCTCGATAGCTAACAAATCCTCCCGCTTCAGTTCTACTGATTCTGGCACTAATAGCACTACTTGAGCTTTCCAGAAACTAGACTGATTAGATAAAGCATTAAACTCAAAATCATAAAATTCAACTTCAGGAAAGTGCTCTTCCAGCTGTAATTCGAGTTCTTGATAAACTAATTTTTTTTCTCTGGCCAAAGCCTGATTTTGCCGCAAGCGCTTAGCTAAAGGAATAGCTAAAATAAAAAGACATGACCAAATCCCAATTAAGCCAAGCCAAAACTGACCTCGGTTTTTTTGTTGAGATCTAATTTTTAAAACATACATGGTCACTGAACCGATAAAGACAATTGAAAGTACATTAACCAAAAATAAATTAGTGGCTCCTCCCAAAATTAAACCTGAATTAAAAACTAATCCGATTCCCATGGTGGCTAAAGCTGGCAATAAAGATAAAGATAAGGCTACTCCTATCACAGCCGTGGAAATCATTGGATAATAAATGGCAGCGATGCCGACTAAAGCTGAGACCATTGCAATAACCAAATCAAGAATAGTTGGATTAGTTCTGAGCCCAATTTGATCAGTGATTTCATAAATAGGAGTGAGGCGGGCTACTGTATAACTGATTAATAAGGAAAACAAGATACTAATGATCGCTAATAATAAGGAGCGTTGCAAAATTTTTTTATCCATTTTGGCTACTCCCAGTGCCAAACCCAACAAAGGCCAATACAAAGGAGCAATGATCATAGCTCCCATCACAACGACTGAATTATTGATTAGCAAACCTAAAGTTGCCAAAACACTAGCTCCGCCTAATAAAATAAAATAAGCCGTGCTAGGGCGCAGCTCTTCTTCAATTTCCTCCTGCAAATTTTCACGACGCTGACTAGATTGCAGCAACCTATAAATGGAGGTAAAAGGGGAAAAAATTTTGGGCAACATGATTATGTTGTATCATGAAAAATAAAGCCTGGCAACTTGAGAGTCTGGCTATGCATAGTTACAATAGAAAAAGGGATTATTTATGAAAAAAAATACAGTTTGGTTATTTTTAACCTATTTACGTTTATTAGCCAAAATTCAACTTTGGAAGATTAAGCCCAAAATTATAGGCGTAACCGGTACAGCCGGTAAAACCAGCACTGCTCACGCCATTGAAGCTATTTTGTCCAACCATTTTAGGTTAAAAGTTAGCCACAAAGCCAATAGTGAGACCGGCTTGCCATTGAATATCTTGGGCTTGCAGATGAAATCTTACAATTGGCTGGATTGGCTGCGAGTGGCTTTACTAGCCCCAATTCAACTTTTAATCAACTGGAATAAATATGATATCTATTTAGCTGAAATGGGAATTGATAGTCCTTTTCCTCCCAAGAATATGGGTTATTTGTTAACAATTTTTAAACCGAAGATTGGAGTGTTTTTAAACGCTCAGCCGCTGCATAGTTTAAATTATGATGTTTTGGTAAAAACAACAGATCTCAAACAGCGCCGCCAAGAAACAACGAAGCTAATTGCGCAAGAAAAAGGCAAAATGATTTTAGCCTTACCTAAAGACGGCACAGCTGTTTTAAACACAGATGATGTTAATGTTTTTCGTTTTAAAGATTTAACCCAAGCTAAAGTGGTCGGCTTTGGCCAGCATGAACAAGCCCAAGTAAAAATTCGTAATATTCAACAATCCCTAGAAGGTACAAGTTTTGAGTTCGAGTTTGAAAAAGAAAAACTAAAGTTAACCTTAAACAGACTTTTATTGCCCGACCATTATGCTTATTCTTTTGCTGCAGCATTGAGTGTAGCTTTAAGCTTGAACATTGATGTAAAAGACGCAACTAAAGATTTACAGCAAAATTTTAAACTGCCGCCAGGCCGGGCAAGCTTGATCAAAGGCTTCAATAATTCTTATATTCTAGACAGCTCTTATAATGCCTCAACTAAACCCATTATCGATGCTTTGAAACTAATGGATGAAGTCAGCCCTAGCAGAAAATTGGCTTTGTTGGGAGATCTCAGAGAGTTAGGGCAAGAAGCAAAATTAGAACATGAAAAAGTAGCGACTGCTGCCAGTAAAATATGCGACCGAGTGGTCTTGGTCGGTCCGGCCATGAAACAATATGTACTGCCGGTTTTAAAATCAAAAGGCATTAAAGTTGATTGGGTAGAAAACGCTTATCAAGCAGTTGAGATATTGAGGCAGGAACTGAAACCTGATGACATGCTACTGGTAAAAGGCTCGCAAAACACTTTGCTGCTAGAAATTGCAGTTGAAAAACTAATGGCTGAACCGGACAAGGCTAATGTATTGCTTTGCCGCAGGGGAGAATATTGGGATAAGAAAAGAGCAAAGCTTAAAGCTACCGATTAAAATTCAAAATAATCTTGATCAAAAATTCAGTTACTCAAATTTTTTCTTTTTAGAGTAATGTGTGTACAATAATTTTCCCTGCTTTTCTTCAGTGGCTTGAGCATAATTTACAAACTCCTGAGCCATTTTGTTTTGATGGGCTTGGCGAACCTCCATAACATCATCAATTGCATATAAACCTTGAATGCGCTTGGCCGTCTTTTCATCGCTGGCGGGCTGAGGTTGACCACCCCCGCCTATACAACCACCCGGACAGGCCATAAACTCAACATAGTGGTAAGCTTGCGGATTAGCTTTGATTTCTTTAATAATTTTGTGCATGTTCTTAGCCATCTGCACCACGGCTATTTTAAGAACTTGACCATTAAATTTCACTTCTGTTTTTTTAATACCCTCCATGCCACGCACTACTTCAAACTCAAATTTGGATAAATCTTTGCCCTCCATTAAATTAGCCGCTGTTCTCAAAGCAGACTCCATGACACCGCCGGAGGCTCCGTAAATCACACCAGCTCCGGAGTATTGACCAAACTCATCCAGTTCACCATCTTGTAAACTAGGCAAATCAATTTGGTTTTTCTTTAATAAATAAGCGGTTTCACGGGTGGTTAAAACAGCATCAACTGGCCACATGCCATCTATTTGCAGTTTCTCGTGCCGTGCCTCATATTTTTTTGAAGTACAAGGCATAATCGAAACTACTCTAATCTTTTTCGGATCAATCCCAACTTTTTGTGCCCACCAAGTTTTATAAGCTCCACCAGAATGAATTTGAGGCGAACGAGCATCAGTTAAATACTCTAACATTTCGGGATAATAAAACTCTAAAAACTTAACCCAGGCCGGGCAGCAAGAAGTAAACATCGGCAGCTTGCCATTATTTTCAAGCCGATCCACTAACTCTTGTGCCTCTACCAAAGTGGTAATATCTGCGCCCATGTTAACATCAAAAATATAATCAAAACCCAGTTGACGAAAAGCAGTAAACATTTTCTTTTCCAAATTAAGACCAACTTCTTGGCCAAACTCTTCACCAATACTGGCGCGGACCGACGGGGCCATCTGCACAATCGTGATTAAATTCTCGTCTGCCAATATCTCTTCGACTTGTTGTATTTGGGATTGCTCGCGAGCAGCTTTGACCGGACAAGCCACAGTGCACTGTCCGCAATAAATACAATCAACTTTTCCATCCTGACTAATAGCAACATGTTTGTTGCATCCTTCTACTTCTAATTTTAAAAAACCTATACCGATTTGGTCGCAAGCTTCAACACACTTATTGCAACCAATACAAATGGCTGGATCGAGCTCAGCCGCTTGGGCCATAGGGTGGAGTTTTAATTTCTTTTCCTGGCTGATAATTAAGTCATAATCAAAATACTGATTAAGCTGATGAATAAAATCACAGGCAGTGCCTTGCCGGCAAGTGGGGCAAGATTGTAAATGGTGAAATTTAATCAGCCGTAATGCTTCTTGCCGCTGCTGGCGCGCAGCACCGGAATTAAGCCCGATTCTCATCCTGTCTTTAACTTGAATTTCTGCCGCAGGTTTAACTTGCTGCGTTTGGATATCTTCCACCAGGGCAGAGGTAATACTACGACCAGAAGGCAGCTGAGCACTAAACTCAGGTAGATTAATTTGGTTGTTTTTTAAAAGATCGAGTAAATTTTGATCGTTCTCAGCTTCAATTTTTTGACGGTCAACGCGAATAGTAATTGCCATAAGTTAATCTAAGCTAAAAAAAATTAATTTTTAGAAGCTAATTTGGTTGAGCTAATTATTAGCCAGGCAATAAAACCACCGGCCAAAGCTGTGACTAATTGCGGCCAGCTCATCATATTTGCAGCCGGAGTAAGAAACTTAGCCGGCAATAAACTAGCTAATAAAAACTGGCTGACAAAATGTAATAAACTGAATTTTATGACTGAAGCGGCTCCCACCGCTCCTGCAAAACTTCTATCCTTAAACTGGTTAAAAACAAAAACATAAACTGCATTTGAAAGCATGATAAAGGGCACCACTGGGGCAAGGGGAGAGGGCAGTAAGCCGCGGCTCAAAGCCACCACGCTCGGGATTAAACCAATCATCATCGCTGCTGAAGGACCGAGGACCAGACTGGACAAAAGTAAGGTAGCATTGATCATCGGGCCAGTAATGGTTTGCTGATGAATAACTGAAGGGAGGAAGAGAGCAATGCTGAGGAAGAGCAAGGCTTGGCCGGTTCCGCTGCCTATGTTAGTTAAAGTTTTTGTCTGAGAACTGTTTTTAAAAATGTTTGGATTAATTGCCATAGTTTGAATAAATATTTCTAAACTAAATAGAGTTAAATAATTAGGTTTATAGTATACCGCAAGCTTAAACAAAAGAGCTAGGAGAAATCGGAATATAAAAAAATTAAGAATGAAATGGGTGGCAGACGAGTTTTGGACCCACCGCCTTCCATTCCACAGGGGAGGCTTTAGACCAACTGAGCTGCTACCACCTTAATCATAAATTATTCATACTGCTCCTCATAAGTAAGTTGCCTGTTAAAATAAAGTCATTCATGCAAAAACTGCTAAAAATTATTTTGCTTGTCCTAACCCTGAGCACTGCTATATTTGCTGTCTCCAAAATTAATCCCCGCTGGTTTACATTCCTTCGATTTCCGGTGGTGAATGAGGAATCAGAGCCTGACAATCAAGATGAACAGACTCAAGCAGATCAAACTAATCAAATATCCACCAATGGTTCTCAAGAAAAACAGTTCACAACTTACAAAATCCCTAATATTCCTCAGGATAAAGACTATACAATTTTGCTGGTGGGCGACTCAATGACAAAGGCCCTAGGACCTTATCCATACCAACTTAGTGTACGGATGAACGAAGCCTATCCAAACAAGGGATTTATCATTGAGAACTACAGCCGAGGTTCGACTAATATTGAGAGCCTCCCGGCACTTATTAAGGATAACACCTTAAGCAATGGAGAACGGGCAGCTCCGGTTATCGACAGAGATTATGACATCTTAATAGTCGAGTCTATGGGATACAACCCCATCATAGCTGAAAGCCAGTCGGAAGCCCTTAAGCAGCAAGAACAAATTCTTAACCGAGTCATATCATCTCTCATTAACCAAAATCCTGAGGGACTGATTATTTTTCTAGCAACAATCGCTCCCAGTAAAGAAAAATATGCTGAAGGGGTAAGAGACTTAACTCCAACTGAAAGAGCTGGAAGAGTAGAGCAGAGACGGGCTTTTATCGAAAATTTTATTGATTATGCTCAGTCAAAAAACATCCCTTTAATAAATGTCTATGATGAAAGCCTTAATCCTAACGGTTCAGCAAATCTGGAATATATTCGTGCAGATGATTACATTCATCCTTCACAAAAAGGTGTTGAGTTTATCCAGAACCAAATTGCAGATTTTATTATAGAAAGAAAATTTTTGAAAAAATGAAATGGGTCCCCTACCAAGAATTATAAGTATTAGAGAGTAGAGGAGTCAATTAATCGGATTTTATCAGTTTTTGATGATGTAGTGCAGTTGGGATTAATTGTATTCAGGACTCCAACAATTTGAGAGTCAAACAATCAAGAAGCAATCTAAATTATAATATCAATCTAAAAACTTAGTAAAAATTAATGCCTTCTTACCAAAGTAATGATTTTCGTGAGTTCCAGTAACTTCAAAGCCCATCCTTTTGTAAAACTTAGCAGCCTCCCAATCTTCATCAGTATCAAGCCAAATTTTAGTACAGCTTTTATCTTTAGCAAACTCTTCTGCCCTCATCATTAGCTTTTTTCCTATGCCTTGTTTTCTAAATTGGTTACCAACTAAAATGTTCTCTAAATAAGCAACATTTGCCTCAACTTTTAGATCTAATATGCCCACAACTTGATTGTTATCATTTCTGGCAACAAACTTGTACTCATGCTTTTCAAAAGGATTGGGACGGCCGTAGTGTTCGATATCGGCTAGATTCCATTCTCGGTCTTCAAACTCTTTGACTTGGGTATTTTTCTCAATTTGTTGCGTAATTTTTATCATACATTTTTAGTAGTGAGAAAAATAAAAATATTCACCAAAAATAAATATGGGTGGTAGACGGGACTTGAACCCGCGGCCTTCCCCTCCACAGGGGGACGCTCTAGACCAACTGAGCTACTACCACCTTAGTTTAAAATAAACCTCAATAATGTAAGGTAACCCTCAATCTAATTACTGTTAACTTCTATCAATTGACCCTGCTCATTCATTCTGCTTGTTCCAACGGAACTCTCATCCCTTAGTTCAGCAAAAGAGTTTCCCCCAGATGTTTGATGATCCGCTTGTCTTAATAATTCGGCAACTTGATGATAAGCTTCCAGTGCTTCTGCTGGAAAAGACATGGATGCTGCCCTCTGATTAAAACCCTTTTCCCTAACTTGGCGGTGAACAGATAAAACTACCTGAATTGTAGTTCCTGCTTTATTTGCCACTCTCCTTACCTTATTAAGCACATCTTCAGGATATGAGTTTTGAACTTCAATTGCTGTGTTTAATCTTTCTACCATGTTTATCCTTCTTAAATTATTAATAATGTTATTAACTTTTATTGTACGCCGGGAGGGATTCCACTGCTCGTCCCGCTTTGCGGTACTCCCAGTATTACTCAGGCTC
This sequence comes from uncultured Pseudomonadales bacterium, assembly GCA_964609285.1. Classification (GTDB taxonomy): domain Bacteria; phylum Patescibacteriota; class Microgenomatia; order UBA1400; family PJMF01; genus CAZSQY01. The sequence goes on along the minus strand of CAZSQY010000003.1, from coordinate 13,919 downwards.
GCTCAGGCTTTCTGCCTCGCTCGCTTGACGGCAGAACCCTTGTCTTCTCATCTTCCCCCAGCTTACAACTGTTAATTGTTCAAAAAAATAAATTAATTTATTTTTTGAACAATTGTACGCCGGGAGGGATTCGAACCCACGACCTACTGCTTAGAAGGCAGTTGCTCTATCCAGCTGAGCTACCGGCGCTGATTAACTTTTCTGATCAGCTGTCAATTTAGCCTTTCTCAGCAGTACTCTATTTTCTCAAAAACTTCCACTTTTTGCCAGTACAAAGTCTTCCTGCAATCAATTTTCGACTTACATTCCATTCAAATTTTTCTGTTACAATATATGATCCGCTAATTAATGCTTTTAATGAATTTTTAATAAAAACATTGATTTGAACAACAAAATGCAGTTTAAACTTAAGTCAGACTATCAGCCAACCGGAGATCAGCCTCAAGCCATTGAGAAACTGGTTAATGGTGTCAAACATAACAAACGCGATCAAGTTTTACTTGGTGTCACCGGCTCAGGCAAAACCTTTACTATGGCCAACGTCATTGAAAAGACTCAAAAACCAACTTTAGTCATTGCCCACAACAAAACCTTAGCAGCTCAATTATATCAAGAGTTTAGGGACTTTTTTCCTGAAAACGCGGTTAATTATTTTGTTTCTTACTATGATTATTATCAGCCTGAGGCCTACATTCCCACCACCGACACCTATATTGAAAAAGAAGCGCAAATCAACGACGAGATCGATAAACTGCGCTTATCTGCCACAGCCAATTTATTAACACGCCAAGATGTGATTGTAGTCGCTTCAGTCTCATGTATTTATAACTTGGGCAACCCGGTTGATTACGACTCTCACATTTTTGAACTAATAGAAGGCGAGCTCATTCCGCGGCAAACACTGCTGCTGCAGCTGGCTAACTTACAATATGAGCGCAATGATACTGATTTCCATCGGGGAACTTATCGTGTAAGAGGTGACACCATTCAAGTTTGGCCTGCTTATCAAGATACAGCCTTAAAAATCGAAACCCTGGAAAACAAAATCACCCAAATCCAAGAGATTGATCCCATGAGCGGTACCCCCATCAAAAACTTGGATGAGCAGCAAGCCATTACAGACCATAAAGGTCGCTATATGCTGTATCCGGCTAAACACTACACAGTTGATCCCAAATCAGAGCAAGCAGCTTTAGCTCAAATTAGACAGGACATGAAAGATCGCGTGGCAGAATTAAAAAAACAAGGCAAAGAGCTCGAAGCTTACCGCTTAGAAAAAAAAGTCAATTATGACTTAGAAATGCTGCAGGAGTTTGGCTTTGTGAATGGAATTGAAAACTACTCACGCTATTTTGACGGCCGGCAGCCGGGTCAGCCACCCTATACCTTAATAGACTATTTTGCAGAAAATATTAAACGTTTTAATCAGGACAGCTTCTTAACCATTGTTGACGAAAGTCATATGACCATTCCTCAAATTCGAGGTATGTATCATGGAGACCGCTCGCGCAAAGAGACTTTAATTAAATACGGCTTTAGGCTGCCGTCAGCCCTAGACAATCGGCCGCTTAATTTTGAAGAGTTTTTAACTAAGACCAGGCAAAATTTATATGTTTCTGCCACGCCCAAGGACTGGGAAATAGAGCGGAGTAACCACCAGGTTATAGAACAGCTCATTCGACCGACCGGCTTGCTCGATCCTGTTGTTGAGCTGCGGCCAACTGAAAACCAAATTCAAGATCTCATAATTGAAATTATTCAGCGCGTCAGCCAAAACCAACGGGTATTGGTCACCACTCTAACCAAGCGCATGGCTGAAGACTTAACTGATTATCTTAATAACAAAAACAAGATTAAAAAATTAGTTAAAAACTACTTAGAAAAACAAGAATCAGAGAATAATCGACTCGCAGCTGCAACAAAAAATTCATCTTATCTGCCAGTTGATGAGATAAATTTGGGCCCGATTGATAAAGAGCTCTACACTCAAGCTCAAGTCTCAGAAAAAGAAATCAAAGACGCTGGACAAATCCGCTTTCCCAAAGTGGCTTATTTGCACTCAGAAATAGAAACTTTAGAAAGATCAGATATTTTAGACGACTTGCGGCAGGGCAAATACGATGTGTTAGTGGGTATTAACCTATTGCGCGAGGGTCTTGATCTACCCGAGGTTAATTTAGTCGCCATCTTAGACGCAGACAAAACAGGCTTTCTACGCTCGGATACAGCTCTAATTCAAACCATGGGCCGAGCCGCCCGTCACGAAAAAGGCCTAGCCATATTATATGCAGATTATTTATCCGATGCCATGCAGTCAGCCATTAGTGAAACTCAGCGAAGGCGCAAAATACAGGAAAAATATAATTTAGAACATGATATTACACCAATTTCTATCAGCAAACCAATTAGAAAAAAACTGCTTAAAAGAGACGAGAAAAAAAAAGCTACTCAGCCAGGAGGCTTTCAGCCAGTCATTATTAAAGTCAATAAAAATGAAAAAATTGATTTGTCCCAAATTCAGCCCAATGCTTTAACCCCTCAAGATAGGAAGAGTTTAACTAAAAAACTCACTAAACGAATGCGGCAGGCAGCCAGAGAGATGGATTTTGAACTGGCTGCAATTTTAAGAGATAAGATTCAAGAAATTCAACTTTAAAAAAATAGACCAATGAACTTAACTAAGGTGCGTCTATAGAGAGCACTGCCAATTTATCGTGTTTCGGTTATAATTATTGTTTCGTCTGATTGAAAGTGTGGCTGAAGCGAGACTAAAAATGTTTTAATTTTCGAAAATCATGAGTAACAAAAAAACAGATATATCACCATTAAACCATATTATTGTTAAAGGGGCTAAACAACACAATTTAGCTGATTTTGATCTTGCTATTCCTAAAAATAAACTAGTGGTATTTTCGGGTTTATCCGGCAGCGGCAAATCAACCCTAGCTTTTGACACTTTATATGCTGAAGGGCAGCGGAGATACGTTGAGTCTCTCAGCTCATATGCTCGCCAATTTTTAGGATTAATGGACAAGCCGGAAGTTGATCAAATAGAGGGTTTGTCGCCTGCTATCTCCATTGATCAAAAAACCACTTCTCATAACCCACGCTCCACAGTTGGAACCATCACTGAAATATATGATTATCTGCGACTATTATTTGCCCGAGTGGGACACCCACACTGTCCAGAATGCGGTCAAGAAATCGCAACACAAAGTATTGACCAAATTCTAGAGCAAGTCATGGCTGAACTAGAAAAACGCAGCCGTCTTAAGCCCGTAAAACTCATGATCCTCGCTCCGGTGGTTAAAAACCGTAAAGGTCAATTTTCAGAATTATTTGAATCTTTGCAGCAGCAAGGTTACAGCCGGGCTCGTATCGACGACCAAGTTTATGATTTAGACGCAGATTTAACTTTAATCAAAACTAACAAACATAACATAGAGGTGGTGATCGACCGTCTGATCGTTTCTGACACTCAGCTTAAAAACAAAAAAGAACGCGCTGCAATCCGCAGCCGTTTAACTCAATCGATTGAACAATCATTAAAACTAGCCGATGGCTTAATCGTGGTGGGATTTATTCAGGATGAAAGCTTTGATTTTCCAAAAAATCCACAAAAGTTTGAAGATCGCTTGTTTAGCGAAAAATTAGCCTGCAGTGACTGCGGCATTTCTCTGCAAGAACTTGAACCACGCTTGTTTTCGTTTAACTCTCCTGAGGGAGCTTGTCCTACTTGTAACGGCTTAGGAGTGATTTTAGAAATTGATGAAGAAAAAATTGTTGCACCGGAACTAACGTTAAGTGAGGGAGCGCTTATCCCTTTTGCCCGCATGCTCAGTCACGACACCTGGAACTCACGGATTATTAAAACTTTATTAGAAGATGAAAACAGCAGCAGCGCGGAAACACAAATCGATTTCCGCAACACAGCTTTTGAAGATATTCCTCAAGATATTCAGAATAAATTGCTACATGGCTCAAAGAAAGTTTACCGCGTCACTGGAGAGAATCGGCACGGTCGTCTGACGAGTATTCACGAAACCTGGGAAGGGTTTGTGCCAAACCTAAAACGCCGTTATGAAGAAACTGACAGTGAATACATCCGCCGCGAAATAGAAAAATACCAAAAAAAAGTGACCTGCCCAGATTGTCACGGCGCCAGACTTAAGCCCAAAGCCTTATCAGTAATTATCAATGATTTTAATATCCACGATATAACAACTTTGACCATCGGCGATGCCTTAAATTGGGTGCAAAATTTACAGAAAAATAAGGTTTTAAATCAAAAAGAAAAAGCCATTGCCGTATCAATTGTAAAAGAAATTATTAACCGCTTAAGTTTTTTGACAGCTGTCGGTTTGGATTATTTAACCCTAAGCCGAGAGGCCGGTACTTTAGCCGGGGGTGAAGCTCAAAGAATTCGTCTTGCTTCACAGATTGGCACCGGCTTGACTGGAGTTTTATATATTTTAGATGAACCCACCATTGGTCTGCATCAACGCGATAATCAACGATTGATTAAAACTTTAAAAAATCTTAGAGATAAAGGCAACTCGGTGATCGTAGTAGAACACGATCGTGATGTCATTTTATCTGCTGATGAAATAATTGATTTTGGACCTTTGGCCGGAAAAAAAGGCGGCAAAATTGTAGCTCAAGGGAATCCGAAGAAAATTAAAGAAAACGATGCTTCCTTGACTGGCCAATTTTTGGCTCGTAAGAAAAAAGTGCTGCGCGAACGCAAGCTTCTACGCAGCCAGCCAAGTTCACAGCACATCACTATCCGTGGCGCACGTCATCATAATCTCAAATCAATTGATGTTCAATTTCCGCTGCATAAATTAACCACCGTGACCGGCGTTTCTGGATCTGGTAAGTCCACCTTAATTCATGACACCCTGTATTATCATTTACTCAAACAGCTGGGACGAACCTTTCAAGAAAAACCCGGACCGATCGACTCTATTGACATTCCGCAGGAAGTGGGCCGCGTTAAATTGATTGATCAAAGCCCAATTGGCAAAACGCCTCGCTCTAATCCTGCTACTTATACTAAAGTTTTTGATTATATCCGTGATATTTTTGCTAATACTAAAGAGGCTAAAATCCGCGGTTACAAACCCGGACGCTTTAGTTTTAATGTTAAAGGTGGCCGTTGCGAGGCCTGTCATGGTGACGGCCAAATAAAAATAGAAATGCAGTTTTTACCTGATGTCTATGTAAAATGTGATGTTTGTCAAGGGAAGCGCTATAACCAGGAAACGCTCCAGGTTAAATATCAGGGAAAAGACATTGCAGAGGTTTTGCATATGACGATTGAGGAGGCTTATGAATTTTTCAACAATCACAGCACTTTAAGGCGTAAATTAAAAACCATGGTTGATGTGGGTTTAGGCTACTTGCAACTAGGTCAACCGGCTCCGACCCTAAGCGGAGGAGAAGCTCAAAGGGTTAAGATCTCCAGAGAATTAGCCATCAGCCGCACTGATCATATTGTTTATCTGCTAGATGAACCTACCACCGGGCTGCATTTTGCTGACGTACAAAAACTGCTAGATGTATTGCATCGGTTGGTTGATCAGGGTAACAGTGTAGTCATCATTGAACACAATTTAGATGTAATTAAAAACGCTGATTGGATTATCGATCTAGGACCAGAAGGGGGTGAGGCTGGAGGAGAGCTGGTAGCAACTGGCACACCCAGTCAAATTGTGAAAAATCCTAATTCCTACACAGGCATTTATCTAAAAGATGAGCTGGCCGAAATTATGTAGCAACTACATCCAAGCCTGCTTACCGCCTGTCTAAAGTTTCTCTTCAAGGCAACATCAGTTACAATAAAATTTGATGTCAAAAAAAATCAAACAATTTTTATCTTTAGTTATTGCTTGTTTGCTTTTTATCATCATTCAGCATCCAGCTCAGGCTCAAACCAAAGAGCATTTTTATACTGATTTAACTACTACTTACAGTGTAGATTTAGCCGGCGTCACTAGAGTAGAACACTCCTTTGAAATACGCAATCTTACTCCGGAATATTACATTAGCAAATATGGCTTAACCCTTAATTCTAGCGACATTTCTAACATCCGCGTCATCACTGGCGGCCAAATTATTGATCCTGATACTAATCAAGAAAACGGTTTTACGGAAATTGAGATTGAGTTCGATGACAAGCTGGTAGGTAAAGATAAAATTCGTAAATTCAGCATCACCTACCTCAATCCGCAAATTGCCCAAGTCAATGGTCAAGTTTTAGAAGCCCATATTCCAGCCATGTCCAGCGAAGCAGATTACAATCATCACCAAGTAATTTTAGTCACACCGCTACGGTTTGGCCGTCCAACCCGCATCTCTCCGGAAAATTATGAAATGAAGATTGATAATAACAATATTACTCTGACATATAGTGACATTCATGAACAAGGAATTTCAGCTATTTTTGGCGAGCAACAAATTTTTAATTTAACGTTACGTTATCACTTAGATAATCCGCACAACCAAGCTGCTATTACTCAAGTGAGTTTGCCACCAGATACACCTTTGCAAAAAATTCATTATCATCAGCTCGAGCCTCGCCCACAAAATATTGAAGAAGATGAGGATGGAAATTGGATTGCCACTTATTATTTACCAGCCAATGAAACAGTAGAAGTTAATATTCAAGCCGATGCCTTAATCAGTTTGAGGCCCCTTCATCCTTGGCTTAATCCCGAACCATTACCTAGCCATCTTAATCAGCAGCAATTCTGGGAAGTCAACCAGGAGCAAATTCAAAATCTAGCCTTTGATCTATCCACTCCAGAAAAAATTTATCACTATGTAGTAGACACACTGCAATACACTGACCAGGATCTGAATCAACAATTTAAGCGGATGGGAGCAGTTCAAGCTTTAAAACAACCCGATCAAGCCACTTGTCAAGAGTTTACAGATCTATTTATTGCTCTAGCGAGAGCCAATGCTATTCCCGCCCGCAGGGCGACAGGTTATGCTCACAGCAATGATCCCACGCTTCAACCCTTAAGCTTAGTGAGAGATGTTTTACATGCTTGGCCTGAGTATTACAACCAACAAACCCAAGAGTGGATTCCAGTGGATCCAACTTGGGCCAACACCATGAAAGGCGTAGATTATTTCACTCAATTTGATCTAAAGCACATCGTATTTGCCTATAATGGCAAATCTAGCAAATACCCTCTGGCTGCCGGTGATTACAAATTACCTAATCAAGAAACTAAAGATATCCAAGTTGCTTTTGGTGATCAGTTTCCTCAAGTAGAAGCTGATTTTGAATTCAAGCTTCATCAACGTAAATTATTTAACCTCATACCACTGCCAAGTTGGTATGAACTTGCCATAATTAATCACACCGGCCAAGCTTGGCATCAAAATCAACTCGATTTAACCAGCCCCAATCAAGCAGTGGTTACGCAGATCAGTGATCAAACCTTTGCTATTCTTCCATGGCAGAAAAAAAAGTTAGAACTACAGGTATTTAATCCACACCACTGGTTAGCAAAAGAAGATACGTTACAATTAAGCCTGCAAAATCAGGATTATCACTATGAGCAAACAGTCACAGTTAAAACTATCAAACCCATCAAATTCAAACCTCAGCAGTGGAGCAAATTTGACCTCAAGTCGCCTCAGTTCATCTATGGATTGGGAATCTTCGCTCTCATCGCTGCCGTCACAGCCGGGAGTTTACTGGTTTTTAAACGCCGCAGCTAATAATCAAGTTTTATATGTCGGCAAAGCCAAAAATTTAAAAAAGCGCGTCAAATCTTATAGTCAATTGCGCCGCTTATCTCCACGCAAGCAAGAAATGATTCGGCAAGCCACTCATCTTAAATTTGAAGTTTTAGAGAGTGAAATGGAAGCGCTTTTAATTGAAGCTGAGTTGATCCGACTTCACCAACCAGAATATAACGTCTTGCTTAAAGATGATAAAAGTCCGGTTTATGTTCAAATCACTGATGATGTCTTTCCCCAGTTAAATTTGGTCCGCAAGCTTGACATTCTTAAACGAAACTTGGGCGGCTCCATTCTAGGACCATTCCGCAGTGCTTACAAACTTAGACAGGTTTTAAAAATAGCTCGGCGTATTTTTCCTTGGTGTGATAAAGCTTCTGAACGGGCTAAAAACAAAGTAAGTCCAAAGCAAGCTTATAAAAAATTGCAAACTCATAGCCAGGCCTGTTTTTACTACCATCTTGATTTGTGCCCCGGCGCCTGTATAGGCAAAATTCCCCCGAAAAATTATGCGGAAAATTTAGATAATCTCATTTTATTTTTAAGAGGCAAAAAGAAAACCGTCTTGCGCAATTTGGAGAAAAAAATGAAAAAACTAGCTGATGAGCTTAAATTTGAACAAGCCGGCGAAGTTAAGTATAAAATTGACCTAATTCAAGATGTCACTAGCAAAAAATATCGCTTAAAACCTGACCTAATCTTACCAGCTTTACACGATAATGCTAATCGCAATGCTTTAGATCATTTGCGCAAAATTTTAATTGATGTGGCAGATTTACCGCGCCAATATCGTTTAAAACGAATTGAGGGCTATGATGTCAGTAATATTATGGGGAAAAATGCAGCAGTCTCAATGGTTTGCTTTAGCCATGGCTTGCCGGACAAAAAAAATTATCGTTTATTTAATATTCGCAGCTTAGACACTCCTAATGATTATCAAATGCTTAAAGAAGCCATTAGCCGCCGGCAAAAACACCCGGATTGGGGTAAGCCTGATTTAGTTGTGGTAGACGGAGGCAAAGGGCAGGTGAGAGCGGCTTTAACTGTTTGGGACTGGGCTGCGCCGGTCATTGGGATTGCTAAAAACCCGGATCGGCTGGTGGTGCCAAGCAAAATTTTTACTGATAAAAAAACACATCGTTTAAAAATTAGTTATGAGATTATTCGTTTGCCTGAAGATCATCCCACACTGCATTTAGTCCAACAAATTCGTGACGAATCACACCGGTTTGCTAAAAAGCAGCACGGCCGGTTAAGGAGGAAAAAACTAACAGATTAACCTTTTAAAAGATTTCTAATACTCGGAAAAGAACGAGCTGTTTCTAAAATTTCTCGCAAATCCTTTTCTGCCTGACCTCCTTGATTAGCGGCTTGCTGCACCAATGCTTTAAAAAAAGGCCCAGAAAGACCACCTTCGATTAAAGATTGCAATCTCCCTGCGTCTTCATAGTCTATATATGTTAAAGGATTGGAGGGCATTTCTGTTCGCTTTGACATAAGATTGTTTATGATTTTTTAATAATAATGCGTCCCTGATTGATATTATAATTTTTTATTGTGAAATATTCTCTGTGTATTTTCAGATTTTAGAAAAAATAATGCAGCCACTAACACAATTATGTTAATATAAACTTATTATGAAACCTATTCGCTCCATTCTTATTACAGCCATTACGTTAGCTATTCTAGCCTGGCTCTTGCCCACTATTGGGTATCTAAACCTTATCACTTTAATCTTAGCCAGTCTGGTTTTGACCTTGCTGCAAGCAGTGGTAAAACCAGTGCTAAAAATATTTTTTCTACCAATTAATATTGTTACTTTAGGCTTATTTTCCTTAGTCATAAATGTTTTTATCCTATGGCTGGCCACTTTTCTAGTTCCGGGCTTACAAATTTCTCCCATGATTTTATTAGGGGTCAGACTTGGCAAATTTGGCACATTACTAGTGGTTTCTTTTATTATTAGTTTTATTCAAAATCTGCTTAAAAAAATCTTGTAAAGCAGGCAATACTAATCATTTTCAAGCCTTATTTTCCCCTAAAATTAAAGTGTTATAATATTAAGATATGAAAAAAATCTTTGGTGGTTTGGCTCTTCTAACTTTACTTTTAACTTTAGGCTTAACTCAACCCCAACCAATCCAGGGACAAATACCTCAAACAAACAATCAAGAAGCCGGTTTTGAAACAGATGAAGCTGAAGAAATCATTGAACTAGAACCAGTAGCGACTGATTCAGCCACTGCCTCAGCTGAAGCTTCACCTGCAGCCCAACTGGATCAACTTCTTAGAGAAAAAAGAGCTGAAGATATTACTGAAACTAGCGGCGAAAATCGCGGTAGGCTTTCAACTTTCTTACTTGAAACTGAAATTGGACCTTTAACCTGGCACAATTTTTTACAACATGCAATTCGCAATGCAGTGGATAAAGGCTTATCAGCCAATATTATCGTTTTACTGTTGCTTTTCCCTTTAATTGCTTCAATCATAGCTATTTCTCGCCATATTGTTGGCTTAAGGGGTTTTGGAATTTATATCCCAGCAGTTTTATCAGTGGCTTTTGTCTCAACAGAAATAGTCTCCGGGGTGATCATTTTTGTGGCAGTATTAATCGGAGCCATTATCACCCGTAAAATTGTTAAGGCTTTTAGATTTCCCTATCTACCCAGAACATCAATGATTTTATGGGGAGTATCAGTTTTTATTTTAATAATGCTGATCTTTGCATCTCAGTTAAAGCTTTTCTCCCTATTAACTGTTAGCATCTTCCCAATACTGATTCTGATTTTACTTTCAGAGAATTTTATGAATTCGCAGTTATTTAACAGTCAAAAAGAGGCCTTAAAAATAACATTAGAAACCCTGTTAATTGCCATCGTCTGCTCACTCATTATCAGCCAGGAGGCTGTACAAAGATTTGTTCTGCTACAGCCGGAATTAACTCTGCTCGCCACGGCTGTAGTCAATTACTTAATAGGCCGATATTCAGGTCTAAGACTGCTAGAATTAGCGCGCTTCAGCTCTATTCTGGGCACAGATAAGCTCAATTATCCAGCTGGCGATGATCAATCCGAGTGATATCTTGGGCATGAATGCCCGCAACCGGCTTTATGTATCACGCAACCCTCAACGGGCTAAAAGTATTTGTCATTCTAAATACGCTACCAAGGTATTACTTTTAAATGAAGGGATCCCCACTGCAGATGTGTATGGAATTTTAGCCACTATTGAAGATGTCAATGACTTTAATTGGCACCATTTAGAAAAAAACTTTGTGATTAAGCCGACTAACGGACACGCCGGTAAAGGTGTGGTAGCTTTTAAAAAAAAGTCAGGAGATGTCTGGGTTGATGTTATTAATCGCCGCTGGAGTGAGGAAGAGCTTAGAATTCACTGCTATGACATTTTGGAAGGCCAATATAGCTCACATGGAGCTAATCCTAAAGCGATTATTGAGGAGAGGATCATTGCCCACCCTGAATTAACTAAATATTCCTATAAAGGTACACCCGATGTCAGGGTAGTAGTATTTAACAGTGTTCCAATCATGGCTTACATGCGCTTACCCACCGAAGAATCAGAGGGTCGCGCCAATCAAAGCCAAGGTGCGTTGGGTGTGGGTATTGATATTGGTACGGGCCTCACTACTTATGCCGCTGCTCATAAAACTGAATTAATTCGTTACCTACCCGGTACAGAAACTGAACTGCGCGGCATTCAAGTTCCTTTTTGGGATCAAGTTTTATTAACAGCTGTTAAGGCTGCTAATGCCGCTAATTTGGTTTTTGCCGGCATTGATTTATTCATCCACAAAGACAAAGGTCCTATGGTAGTAGAGCTAAATTACCGCCCGGGCTTATCAATCCAAATCGCTAACCAGGCAGGGCTGCGTAAACGACTGGAAAGAGTCGAGGACTTGAATATTTTAAATTCCAAGCATGGGGTGCGCATTGCTAAGGCCTTATTTGCAGAAAACTATTTTGAAGCAGAAGAAGAACGTCTAACCATTGTTAACCCCAAAGAAGAAGTTACTGTTTTTGGCGATAATGCCCGTAGTGAAAAAGTTTTGGCCTTAATCAAAACCGGACGCTACCGCAGCGCTCTTGCTAGTGACCTGGCACGAGATCTAGGATTAATCGATTTAGAAGACTTGCTGTGGTATCAACAAGAAGCCGGAGAAGGCAAAGTCCCGGTAGTAGAAGTCGAGTTTGAACTCAATAAAGAAAGGGTGGAAACAACTATGATTGTTTCCAAACGCCTCAATCGCAGCCGCCATAAAGTTGAGCTCGGCCGTCGCGACCTGGCGGGTTTCTTGGTCAAAGTTGAGAAACCAAGCTAAAGCCGCTACAATTTCCTTATTATAGATCTATTACAGTCAATCGCTTATTTAATTTAACCTGCCCAACACAATTAACTAATGAAGGTTTTTATGAGTTTAGTGCAACAGATGACACCCCTTAATCTTCAAGAAGAGAAACAAAAATTCTTTGACAAGAATTGCAAATATAATCCGCAGTTTAAATACAAGGAATTAATTACATTAAACAAACTGCATAAATATGGAGAACCTAAAGAAAAGTATTTAAAACTGGCTAAACAAATTTTAGATGAAGCTTTTAGTCAATACTCTGAGCAAGAACTACGCGAGCTGGAAGGTCAGAAAATTAGTGCTGAGCAGGGCATGGAAATGCTGGAGAATTTCATTCTCAAAAATGATCTTCAAGATAAAATTGAAGTCAGCTGGATAGAAGGGCACATTAGTAAAGCTAGTACTTATAAAAACGAATTCAAACTCAGAAAAGACTTTGACTATAGAGAAAAACAGTTTGTATCTACACTCTATCATGAAATTGGCACTCACTTTTTAAGAAGGCTTAATTATTTAGAGCAACCTTTTTACGGTAAAAAAGACAAGTTAGAATTCTCAAATTATCTTTCAACGGAAGAGGGTTTGGCTAGCTTCCATTCCCAATTAGCAGCCAACTACAAATTAGACTATTATCACGCCTTGACCTATCTTGCTACCAACATAGCTCAAGAAAGTAGTTTTATTAAAACCTATGAGTTTATTTATCAATATTTAAAAGACGAACTACGCTCCTGGCGATTAACAGTCAAAATGAAAAGAGGCTTGTATGACACTAGCGAACCGGGCGGCTTTACTAAGAGTATTGTCTATTTAGAAGGGATGGCTAAAGTTTGGCAATATCTAAAAGAATCTAATTTTGACGTTGAGGGATTATATTATGGCAAAATTGCTACTGAAGATGTGAACAAAGCCAGGGAAATGAATGCTGACTTTAAGCCGCAACTGCCACATTTTATTGCTCAAGATAAACAAAAGTACGTGAAGAATTTAACACAAATTGCTGATATTAACCACCTATCTACATTAGCATGATTGCTATTATTGTTTCAAAAACTAAACAAACTCATCGTGATTTAGTAACAACTGCTAAAGAACTAAGCATTAAAGTTAATATTCTTGAATATCAAAATCTCAGTATCAAATATTTGAATAGTAAAACAATCATCGCGCACCAAGGAAAAGACCTTAAACAGTTTCAATCAATTTATATTAAAGGTGCTTGGCATAATCCAGAGCTCTCAACACTCATAGCAGCCTATTGCAAACAGCATAAAGTTCCAGTTTTAGATAAAGCTTTTGTAGAAGAAGCGCCCTGGATAGACCGCAAAAGCTATGAATATCTAAAATTGGCTGATAGCTCTTTGCCAATTATTAACTCACTTTTCGCTACTCAACAGCAAATTGAAGATATTAACACAGATATAGGTTATCCCTGCGTAGCCAAAAATACTTTCAGCTCACAAGGGGAAGAAGTTTTTTTAGTAAAAGAAGCTAAACAATTACAAAAAATTTTTAAAAATTATCCAAGACTGTTGGTTCAGAAATTTATAGTAAATAAAGGTGATTATCGTTTGTTTGTTATTGATAATCAAGTTGTCGCTGCTATCCAAAGAGTGAGAAGTAAGGATAGAGAATTTTTGAACAATCTTTCTCTTGGGGCTAAAGGTTTTTGCTATCAATACAATAAAGAAGAAGCAGAACTGGCTATACAAGCAGCTCAAACACTTAATTATCAAATTGCTGGAGTCGATTTGTTTAAAACAACAAACGGCTGGAAGATTATTGAAGTTAA
>CAZSQY010000002.1:0-40482 GCA_964609285.1 uncultured Pseudomonadales bacterium | reverse complement strand
CGCGGGATAGTGTACGGTGCACGCGAGGCTCATAATCTCGCAGGCCAGGTTCGACTCCTGGTCCCGCAACATTCTTTCAATTCAAGCAACTAATTTTCTATTTTAACCCCAAACCTATTGACGATATTTAATTTTTTATAAGTTCTATCCATTTTTCTATGGGCCGTGGACTTGGACTAGATTCTAGCTCAACATCAGTTAAAACGATGTCTGGTAGATCAATCACATATTCGCCACTCTTTTTTAACAGCAACTCATCTCGGGCTAATTTTTCTTTAGTCAAGGGTTGTTGAGCTTCGTTTAAAGTTTGTTTTTGGGTCTCAACTTCTTTAGAAAGTTGAGAAACATCCTGTTGAATATTGCTTAAGTTTTGTCGAGAAATTTCCAACTTTTTTAAATTGCTGCGCAAAGATATTACAAAATAAATAACTAAAGCTGTCACCAAAATGGCGGTTAAAGGGTGATAAAGAAGACGCTTCATGAGTTGGTTAGATAAAATAGAATTTTAAATTTAAGTATTATTTTTGTATTGAGAGCTGCTATTTTCTATGGTATTATAAGACTCTAAGATTTTATCTTATATAAATTTTTATCCTGTCTTTAATTAAAATTAAAAAATAAACTTGGTTAAATTCCAAAAACTGAGCTATAATTTGAATCTATTTCTAGTATATCAGTCAAGCTTTGTTAAATTTATTCAAGTTTATGGGTAACTTAAGAAACACGAGAAAAAGAAAGAATTACACATGCCTTTAAGTTTAAATGACGCCCATGATCAGTATCAGCAATTCCTTGAAGAGGATGGCAAGGCTAATGCTACCATTGTGGCTTATACCAAAGATGTTGAGCAGTTAATGGAATATGCGCAGGATCAGGGTAAAGAATATGTGAATGATATTGATTATGCTGATGTTAGTCAGTTTAAAGAGTTATTGAAAAAACGTCGTTACACCAATAAATCGATTTCACGCAAAATTAATTCAATTAAATCTTTTTTCCGCTATTTGGAGAATCAAGGAATTGTTAATAAGAATCCTGCTGAGGAAGTCAGTCATCCTAAAGTTGAACAGAAGCCACCCCGCTATTTGTCAAAATTAGAATATCGCGCGCTGCGTGATGCTTGCCGTGGTGACGCTCGTATTTTTGCCATTGTAGAGCTGTTGCTGCAAACTGGTATGCGCATTAGTGAATTGGCCAACATGCACATGGAAGACGTAGATCTAGAGCGTGATGTGATATACGTTCGTCCTCAAAAAAGCCGTGAAGGACGCAAGGTTCCTTTAAACAAAGCAGCTAAGCAAGCTTTAATGGATTATTTAAGAGTGAGGCCTAAAGCTCGAGAGAAAAAAATCTTTTTAACCAAAACCTGCCGACCGTTTTTAGTCCGTAACATCCGTTCTGCCTTGGACCGCTATTTTAAATTGGCCGGCATTGAAGATGCTACGGTTAATGATCTGCGCAATACTTTTATTGTGGAGCAGCTTAAAGCAGGTACGCCTCTGGTCTATGTTTCGCAGCTAGTGGGTCACAAGCGCATTACTACTACAGAAAAGTATTTGCAGCTCATTGAAGACAAACAAGAAATGTCTCCTAATATTGAGATTGAAGAGCTTTAAGACTAGAATATCTCCAAGAAGTAAGTCTAAATTTAAGGTGTGCAATAGCGCAGAAATTTGCTGCTTATACAGTAGCGTTTTGTTCTAATACCTTGTTTACTATCAACTATCAATACTTATATGAAACGCGTTTTATCCGGCATCCGAGCTTCAGGCCAATTACATTTGGGCAACTATTTGGGTGCAGTCAAAGGCATGCTGGCCCTACAAAATGATTCAGATTACCAAACTTTTTATATGGTGGCTGATGCCCATACTATTACCACTCCTCATGATCCGGCCCAGTTAAAACAAAACCGCCGAGAAGTGGTGATTGATTATTTGGCGGCTGGTTTAGATCCAGATAAAAGCGTTTTGTTTATGCAATCAGACGTGCCGCAGCACTTTGAGCTATGTTTTTATTTGTCCAGCTTGGCTACAGTGGCACGCATGCAGCACTTGCCTACTTATAAAGAAAAAGTAAAGCAATATCCCCAAAACGTGACCATGGCTTTATTAAATTATCCGGTTTTAATGGCAGCTGATATTCTGCTTTATAAGGCTGATGCTGTTCCGGTCGGAATTGATCAGGAACCCCACTTGGAAGTTACCCGCGAGTTGAGCCGCAAGCTTAATCAGCAATACGGCTTGAATTTCCC
The DNA here is from genome assembly GCA_964609285.1 of uncultured Pseudomonadales bacterium. Lineage (GTDB taxonomy): Bacteria > Patescibacteriota > Microgenomatia > UBA1400 > PJMF01 > CAZSQY01. Next base: position 38,228 of record CAZSQY010000002.1, on the reverse strand, counting down.
CGAACCAGAAAGGTTTGCCACTAGTGGTGAGTATGTGCCTTCGCTTAAAGGTGAGGGTAAGATGAGCAAGTCTGTCCCTGGCAGCTATATTAATTTAAGTGATGATTTGGATACGATTAAACAGAGATTGGCCGGCGCTCCCACTGACAGTGGACAAGGAGAGATCAAAGTTTTGAATTCTCAATCTAAGGGACCTGCAACTAGCAAACAAGCACAAAAAGCTTACATTGATCAAGCCACAAGTCAGGAATCGCCCGGTGTCAGAAATTTATTAATTTTAGTAGAAATGTTTGAAGGTCAAGACAAGAGACGAGAATATGAAAAGCAATATCAAGGAGAGGGGATTCGCTACAATCAGCTTAAACAAGACTTGGCACAAGCCATTTTTCAAGAACTGCAGCCTTTACAGCAAAAACGCCAGGAATTATTAAATAATCCTGATTATGTTGATCAAATTATTCAACAAGGAGCAGAACAAGCTTCTCAAGTGGCGAGTCAAACAGTGAGTGAAGTTAAACAGAAATTAGGCTTAGTTTAAGAAAGATTTAATAGCATGAAACCAACCATTCAATATCAAGATTTTGATCAACTAGATTTAAGAGTAGGCAAAGTGGTGGAGGCCTCTGCACCGGATTGGAGTCAAACGCTTTTAGAGCTCAAGGTAGACTTTGGAGAAGAAATTGGGCACAAAACTATTTTAGCCGGAGTCAAAAATTATTACTCCCCAGAAGATTTAAAAGGCAATAAATATTTATTTGTAACCAACTTAGCAGAAAAAAAGATGGGAGAAGGTGTCAGCCAGGGCATGATGTTGATGGGAGATGTTGAGGGCGAACCTAAAAAGTTTGAGCTGCCGGATGGATTAGAACCCGGTAGTGTGGTTCGATAGAATTTTTTATATATCGTGATAGAATGACAACTCTTATGAAAAATTTATTAAAAGAGAAACCAAACACTGATCAAGATAAGAATCAGCCAGATCAAAAAAAACGATCTCAATCTCAGCAAGCTCGAAAAACAGATCAACCTGAATCGTCTAAGAACGACAAAGGTCAAAAAGAACTTAATATCAAGCAATTTGAGTTTAAGCTAGACACAAACAAGTTTATGAAAAAAGGCGTAGTCTATCTCGTAATTGGTTTGTTGTTTTTACCCTTCTTATTGTCCTTGTTGGGCGGAAATGTTGAAAATATCAGCATCAGTCAGATGGTGCGTGATATTCAAGATGATCAAGTGGAAAAACTGCAAGTGGCAGGTAATGAACTGCGCGCAGTTTATAAAAATGAAGAACGCAAAGTAGCTTTAAAAGAGACTGGTCAAGAAGCTTTGTCTATCTTGGATTCAGCCGGCTTGGATATCACTAGTGTTGATTTAGTCGTCGAAGACGTTAGTTTGGGCCAGTTGTTTTGGGAATTAGTTTTAAATTTACTGCCTTTATTAGCGATTGTGGTAATTTTTGCTTTACTCATGCGTCAAGCTCGAGGTTCGCAAGATGGGCTACTGGGTTTTAGTCAATCTAAGGCCAAGATATTTATTAAAGGTAAGCAGGATGTTAAGTTTGATGATGTTGGCGGGATGGATGAGGCCAAGAAAGAACTGCAAGAGGTAGTGGACTTTTTGAGATCTCCTAAAAAATATATTAAAGTTGGAGCCAGAACTCCTAAGGGTGTTTTATTGGTTGGGCCGTCCGGAACAGGGAAAACTTTGTTGGCTCGAGCTGTAGCAGGTGAGGCCAATGTTCAGTTTTTATCAATTGCCGGGTCAGAATTTATGGAAATGCTGGTGGGCGTCGGAGCTTCCCGCGCCAGAGATTTATTTGAGACTGCTAAGAAAATGTCCCCCTCGATTATTTTTATTGATGAAATTGATGCTATCGGACGCTCCCGCGGCATGGGCTATGCCGGCGGCCACAACGAGCGTGAACAAACCTTAAATCAAATTTTAGTTGAAATGGATGGTTTTGAACCAACCGACAATGTGATTGTTATTGCTGCCACCAACCGCGGCGAGCTGTTAGACAAGGCTTTAATTCGGCCGGGCCGGTTTGACCGCCGGGTACAAGTGAGCTTGCCTGATTTGGAAGAAAGAAAATCAATTATTAAGATTCACGCCAAAGGCAAGCCTTTATTAAATGTATTGAGTTTAGAAAAGATTGCCAAAAGTACGGTCGGTTTTTCCGGAGCAGATATTGAAAACATGTTAAACGAGGCTGCTATCGCTATTGCTCGTGAAGGCAGGGAACGAATTACGATGGAAGATATTGAAGAAGCTTCGTTGAAAGTTAAACTAGGACCAAGTAAAAAACGTTTACAGGATGAATACGAGCGTAAAATGACAGCTTATCACGAAGCAGGGCATGCCGTGTTGGCCCATGTGCAGCCCTTTTCTGATCCAGTCCATCGTATTTCAATCATTTCCCGCGGTCGAGCCTTGGGCTTTACTTTTACTCCGCCGGAAAGAGATAAACTGCAAACTACTAAATCTGAGTTAGAAGATAAAATTGTTGAAATGCTGGGTGGCCGGGCAGCGGAACTATTAAAGTTTAAAGAGCAAACCGCAGGTGCCAGTAATGATATTGACAAGGCTACTCGCATTGCCCGTGCTATGGTAACTGATTATGGTATGAGTGATTTGGGACCAATGCATTATGGCCCTCAATATGACAACGAAGATTATGACAAGATGTGGGGTGAGCCAAATAAAATTTCTGATAAACTGCAGGAAAAAGTTGATCAGGAAATTCAAAAAATCTTAAATCAAGCTTTAAGTGAAAGTGAAAGTTTATTGGCAAAGTATGAAAAACAACTAGATCAAGTTGCGCAAAAATTGTTAGAAGTTGAAACCTTAGACGCAGATGAGTTTGAAAAAATGATGGATTTTGAAAAAGTTAAACCTGAGATTCGAAGTGATGAGTCTACAGACAGCGATTCCGGTAATTCAAACAAAGCTTAAACTATAAGCTATAATTATTTCATGGATCACGACCGCCCTATTTTTTTACTGTTTGATGGTCACGCTGTCATTTATCGGGCGTACTATGGCTTACCTAAATTGACCGATCCTCAGGGCCGTATGATCAACGCCGTTTACGGTTTTACCCGCATTTTACTTTCAGCCATTCAAGAGTTTGAGCCGGATTATTTGGCGGTCACTTACGATCACCCCAAACCAACCTTTCGTCATAAAGAGTTTAAAGATTACAAAGCTCATCGTCCGGAAATGCCCGACGATTTGCAGCCCCAGATTCCTATGGTTAAACAGGTAGTAACAGCTCTCAACATTCCCCAATTTGAACAGGAAGGTTTTGAAGCTGATGACCTAATTGGAACTTTAAGTTATCAGCTGGATTTTCATCCAGAACAAGTCAAAGCCCCTGAAGATGCTTTGACTATTATCGTGACCGGGGATAAAGATATGTTGCAGTTGGTAGACGACAACACCCACGTTTGGATTCCCGGACGGAGACGTAAACCGGATATTGAGTATGATGCTCAAACCGTTTTGGAAAAGATGGAGCTCAAGCCGGAGCAGATCGTGGATATGAAGGCTTTAATGGGAGATGCCTCGGATAATATTCCTGGTATTAAAGGCATTGGGCAAAAAACAGCAGTTAAGTTGCTAAAGCAGTATGGTTCTTTAGACAAAATTTATGAAGAGATTGATAAAATTGAGGCCGGTGAGCGTGAGTCGGGCGATGTGCTTAAAGGCAGTGTTTTAAAAAAGCTGCAACAAGGAAAAGAGCAGGCTTATCTTAGTCAAAAATTGGCTCAGATTGATCATGATGTGCCATTAGAAATTGATTTACCGCAATGCCGGGTGGAAAGTTTTGACAAAGAAGAGGTGGTTAAACTGTTTAAGGAGTTAGATTTCAAATCCTTGATTCCACAATTACCTAATGATCAGTTTGAAGCTCAAGTTCAGAAATCACTTTTTTAATGAAAAAAAATATAAAAATTGCTTTAGTTCATGATTTTCTGCGTGAGTATGGAGGTGCAGAGCGGGTGCTAGAAGCTTTGCATGAATTATTTCCTCAGGCTCCTGTTTATACTGCTTTTGTGGATAAGAAAGCATTAGGCAAGCATTGGCAGCGTTTTAAAGATTGGGACATCCGCCAAACTTGGTTTAGCAAAATTCCAGGACATAAAAAATTATATTCACCTTTGCGCTTTTTAGCGCCCAAAGCTTTTGCTGATTTAAATTTGGCTGATTATGATTTGGTCATTTCTTCTTCCAATGCTTTTGAAGCCAAAGCGGTTCAAGTGTCAAATGGGACTCATGTTTGTTATTGCCATACTCCACCCCGGGCATTATATGGCTATTCAACCATGTCTAATTGGAAAAAAAATTTTGTGATTAGATTTTTTGGTCAATTAATTAATCACTATATGCGAGTAGTTGATTTTAGACATGCTCAAAAGGTGGATTTATTTATTGCTAATTCAGAAGAAACTCAGGCTCGAATTAAAAAGTTTTATCGCCGTGATTCAAGAGTAATTTACCCGCCAGTTAGTTTAATTGTCAGTGATGAAGAATTGCAGTCAATCAAAAAACAATCAAACCAAGATTATTATTTTTATATTGGCCGCCTTGGTTTGCAAAAACACCCGGAACTGGCTGTGCAAGCTGCTAATGAGTTGGGTTTTACTTTAAAGGTAGCTGGGACTGGGCCGATGCTAGACAAGCTGCAACAAATGGCCGGATCCAATATGGAATTTTTGGGTGCAGTGACTGATGAAAAGCTAGCTAAGTTATACGCTGGTTCTAAGGCGTTATTATATCCAGTAGAAGATGAAGACTTTGGTATTGTGCCAGTGGAAGCGATGCTGGCCGGAACGCCAGTTGTTGCTCATCAATCGGGTGGGCCGGCTTACACTGTTCGCCCTGGTATTAATGGAGTTTTGTTTGATAATTTGTCTAAAGCCGGTTTAATAAAAGCAATTCAAGAGTTTGAGAATTTGAAATTTGAGTCAGCTGAAATTAGACAATCAGCTCAAACCTATACTAAAAAGGAGTTCGAGTTTCAGGTGCAAAAAATGCTTCAGTCCCTACTCGACTAGGGGCGCTAAATCTTGATATTTTTCTATTTGAGTCAGCTCTCCATAAACTACTGAATTGGGAGGCATATTTACCTCAGTTCGTAAAATGCCAGCGCTAGTAGCTACTGTAACACTGTTTTGTTGTCCGTTTAAATATTCTAAGGTTAAGTTGTATTCCCCAGGATCAATGTTATGAAAAGTGACAGGCACCAGTTCCTGATGTGACTGATGTTGGTCAGCGTTGGCCATAATGAATTCAGGATTACCGCTCGGGTTTTTAGCAGCCAAAGCTTTTATCCAACTGCCTTGACCGGTCATTTGCAGCCTCTGATCGCTAATACGGTCTAAAAATTTGAGTGCTTGGTAACGGGGTTTGGGTTTAGAGCCAAACTCTTGGTGGGTAAGCAAGCCCCATCGACCCCAATATTCTTGCCCATGAGGATCTTTTCCGTCTTGAATTTCGAATATAAAAGCTTTGTCTACGGCTTGGTTAATTACCATAGCTCCAGCGGCCAAATGAGCAGCTCCATAGTTAGAGTCATAACCGGGATGGTTGTCATTAGATAAACCCCATTCTGTGACATGCAGCTCCAATTGTGAGCTTAATTGAGGATATTGATTTAACCACTCGCGCACTTGATAAATTTCATGTTCAAAATTAATTAAACTATGATTGTATTGGTGCCATGAGAAAAAATCGTATCTCAGTTTATTATCGATTACATGCTGGGCTAAAGCATCAAACCAGTTTTTATACAAACTAGTTGTGGCTGGTCCTCCAATCTTAAAGGTTTTTACTTGAGGATTATGGGTAGCTGCTTGTGCTCCTTGAGCAGCATATGAGTAGAGCGTGAGATAGTTTTTATTACCATAGTATTTCCAATTGCCAAATAAATCAGGCTCATTCCAAACTTCATAATAAACATCTTCAATGCCCAATGTTCCCGAAACATGCTCAATAGTTTTTTGTACAGTTAACTGCCAATCATGCCAGTTATGAGGTTGATCAACAATGTCACCCCGAGAAATGGCTGGCGGCATATAACTTAAAGAAAGATAAGGCTTAGCCCCTGTCTCTAAAATATTGTTTAAAATTATGTCTAATTGAGCAAAATTAAAGGATAAATTGCCTGGCGATCCTTGCACAATATCATAAAAATCATAAATATGATCCAGACGGATATACTTTGGATTAAGTGCAGCCATTTGAGCTTGAATAGGCTCAATGCTCCAGGAAGAAGATTCGCCACCCTGAGCCAAATTACGCCAAGAGCGGTTGAGTGGGCCGATGACAACTTGTGTGTCGATATGAATGTCGGCCGGATGGCCGGATGCTTGGGAAAAAAATTCGCGGATTTTATCAATTTGAGAAACTGATATTAAAATTAAAGCCATGAAAAAAATTAAACTTAGGCTGGAAACAATATATTTGCGAGGGTTTTGGTAAGGTTTTTTGCGTCTGGCCATGAATAAATTAACTTAAATAAATTAAATAAATAAGACTAATTTTAGTTTATCCTGTAGAGAAACAAGCCACAAGTTCTTTAGCCGCCTCAGTTGTAATCAAAATTAATCAAAAATAGAGAAGTGATTCTAGACAAGAAGGTCTTAGTGATGATATTAATTAAAGAGAGCCATTATAAATCATGCCCAATTTTCATGAAAAAACTGCTTATTTTATTTATTTTTTTTACAGTCGCTTTTTTAAGTCTCAATTATCTTACGCCCTTTTTTGATCTACGATCCCCAACTCCTTCTCTTCACATAGTTAAAATTGTTCAAGCTCAAGAGGAGCTAACTACAACAGAAGCCACTTCAAGCACTACTAGTACTAAGGGTGGACAGCCTGTTATGCCCGATGAGTTACCTCAAACTGGTCCTGAAGATTGGCTTAGATGGATTGTTTCAGGTCTTGCCTTGGTAGGGATTGGTTTGCTTTTGCTTTAAGGCTCTCAAAATAATTTTAAGAGGAGACGCCCCACTTTTTAATCTTCCCCCTGTTTACAGGGGCAGGATAGACAGTATTTCTCTATCTAAAGACTTCGAGACATGACCAAAATAACTATTTTTCTTGACTTTTTAGCACTCGCTCGCTATTATTGCTAATAGCAGCTATTTTGCTTTGCGCAGTTGTTTTAGCTATCAAAATAGCAAAAGAAATTACAATTGATATTTTTATCAATTATTTAAACCTATGATAGATTTAGCACCACGCCAAATCCAAATTTTGAGAGCTATTATTGAAGAGTTTATTGAAACGGCTGAGCCGGTTGGTTCTGAAACTGTGGATAAAAAATTTAATATTGGAGTTTCACCGGCCACTATTCGCAACGAGATGGTTTATCTCAGTAAACAGGGCTATTTATATAAAACTCACAGTAGCGGTGGCCGTATTCCTACCCCAGCAGCTCTGCGGCTATATGTGAATGAATTAATGCGGGAAGATGAGCTGTCTGTGGCCGATGAAGTGAGTGCTAAAGAAAAAATTTGGCAAAGCCGCGACAAGCTGGGCCGCCTACTCAAAGAAAGTACTCGGGTTCTAGCCAACCGTGCCCGGGCGGTGGGAGTGGCTATGACCGATGAGCCTCATTTATATCATTCCGGTTATGCAAATTTATTGGACATGCCTGAGTTTTATGACATTAAGGTTATGCGCAGGGTGCTATCGGTTATTGAACAAACCAATTTGATGCAAGAAATTTTTTCCAAGAGTGAAAGCTATGACAAGATTCAAATTGTTTATGGCAGAGAATTAGGTGAAAAAGAATTAGAACCAGTAGGATTGATGTTTATGTCAGTCAATGTTCATGGCCATGACTGCCGCTTGGGCGTTTTAGGCTCAGAAAGATTTGATTATCCGTATTTGGTGCCGATGATGAAGTATTTTAAAAATTTGATCGAGGAGATGGTTTAATTTTTCTAGCATTGATTTATGACCAATTTTATTTATCAGGTTGTAGTGCAGAAAGCTTAGATCTATGGCAAAAAACCAACAAAACAAGCATAAATTGGATACAGCGCAGCGACAAAAACAAGGGTCAAAACAAGATAAAAGAAAAGCGGACCCAGATCTTTTAGATAAATTTGAGCAATTACAGCAAGATCTAGTCAATTCACAAGAAAGAGAAAAACGGCTTTTGGCTGATTATCAAAACTTAATCCGCCGCAGCGAAAAAGAGCGTTCTAAAGTAGCCAAATTTGCTAATCGGGATTTAATTGAGGCTTTGCTGCCAGTGATAGGTAATTTGGATAAGGCTGCGGAGCAGTCAGATAATGAACTTTTAGACATGGTAGCTAAACAGTTGTGGTCAGTTTTAAACCAAGTGGGCCTAGAGAGAATCGAGGCCAAGGGTAAAGAATTTAATGTAGAAACGATGGATGCAGTTGATAAACAGGGCAAAGGCGAGACAGTGGTAGAAGTAATTGAGCCAGGTTATCGCCTCAAAGGTGAGGTCATTCAGTACGCCAAAGTAGTTTTAGGTAATTCAGACTGAATTAAAAAAATAACAAAAATAAAAAATTAAAATGGAAAATATATAAGGAGTTAATTATGGCAAAAAAAACAAAAAAAACAGGTAAAATTATTGGTATTGATTTAGGCACAACCTATTCAGCTGTGGCCGTCATGGAGGGTGGTTCTCCCAAAATTATTCCGTCAGCTGAGGGTCGCAACACTTTCCCTTCGATTGTAGCTTTTAAAGGTAAAGAAATTTTGGTTGGTGAGCCGGCCAAGCGGCAAATAGTTTTAAATCCGGAAACTACAGTTCACTCAGTGAAAAGGTTTATCGGTCGGAAGTTTAGCGATTCAGCGGTGAAAAAGGCTGTTAAACACGTTAATTATAAGATTAAAGAAGGTCAGGACGGTATGGCCGTGGTTGAAGTAGATGGCAAAACATATACCCCGCAAGAGATTTCAGCTCAGGTCTTAATGAAGGCCAAGCGTGATGCAGAAAGTTATTTGGGTTCAGAAGTGGATCGGGCTGTTATTACGGTTCCGGCTTATTTTGATGACTCGCAACGCCAGGCTACTAAGCAGGCAGGAGAAATTGCTGGTTTTGAAGTGGAAAGAATCGTTAATGAGCCGACGGCTGCATCTTTAGCTTACGGTTTAGATAAAAAAGAAAGCCAAACCATTGCTGTTTATGACTTGGGCGGTGGTACTTACGACATTTCTATTCTTGAGATTGGCGATGGTGTGTTTGAAGTTAAATCTACTAATGGTGATACTTTCCTGGGAGGCAATGATTTCGATCAAGAAATCATGGAATGGATTATAGCTGAGTTTAAAAAAGAGCAGGGTGTTGATCTGTCTAAAGACAAACAGGCTTTGCAGCGATTAAAAGATGCGGCAGAAAAAGCTAAGATTGAGTTGTCCACAGCTCAGTCCAGTGAAATTAATCAACCCTTTATAACTCAGGGATCAGAGGGAAATCCTTTGCATTTAACCATGACTCTAACCCGCTCCAAGTTAGAAGAGCTGGTGGATGATTTAATTGAAAGAACCTTTGGACCAATGAAAAAAGCTTTAAAAGATGCAGGGATTAAAGCTTCTGATGTGGATGAAGTGGTATTGGTAGGTGGCCAAACGCGCATGCCTAAGATTCAAGAGAGAGTTAAAAAGTTTTTTGGTAAAACGCCTAATAAAAGCGTTAATCCAGATGAAGTAGTGGCTGTAGGCGCAGCTGTACAAGCGGGTGTTATTGGTGGAGAGGTGGAAGACATTGTTTTGTTAGACGTAACACCTTTGACTTTAGGCATTGAGACCTTGGGCGGTGTGCGGACTCCATTAATTGACCGTAACACCACTATTCCAACCAGTGCTTCTAAGGTTTTCTCTACAGCAGCCGATAATCAAACTCAGGTAGAGATTAATGTTTTGCAGGGTGAACGCGAAATGGCTAAAGACAACCGCTCGCTGGGTCGATTTATTTTGGATGGAATTCCGCCCGCACCACGAGGGGTGCCGCAAATTGAAGTTGAGTTTGATATTGATTCAAATGGTATTTTGAATGTATCAGCTAAGGACAAGACTTCAGGTAAAGAACAATCAATTACAATTAAAAATTCGACTAACTTAGATGAAGAAGAGATTGAGCGCATGAAGAAAGAGGCGGAAGAACATGCTGAGGAGGATCGCAAGCATCGTGAGCTAGTTGAGGCCCGTAATAAAGCGCGCAGCGTTGGTTTTGAGTTAGAAAAGCAATTAAAGGATTATGGTGACAAGTTAAGCGATGATGATAAAAAAGAGATTGAAGAAGCTGTAGAAAAACTGCAAGAGTTGGCTGAAAAGGAAGATACAACTAAAGAAGAGTTAGAAGAAGCTACTCAGCAGACTTTGACTACAGCGCAGAAGTTGGGAGAGGCCATGCGTCAGGCTCAACAAGGTGAGGCAGATCAAGCTGGTGCGGGTGAAAAATCAGGTGAAGATAAGGAAGATAGTCAAGATGAGTCTGATGAGGATGTGGAAGAAGGCGAAGTGATTAATTAGAGAATTAGAAAGTATTAAGTAATTTATTGGTAATTATTTGAGGCGGCGCCGAAAAGATTTCGGCGCCGCCTGTTGTTCAAACCTGTTGGCAATCTATTGCTCAAACTCGTCTCAACCCTTATACTCTAACTCATGAAACTCTCCGTAATTGTCCCTGTTTATAACGAACAAAACACAGTCAAAGATCTTTTGAAAAAGTTAATTCAGGTAAAAGAAGTGAATGAAGTGGTGGTGGTTGATGATGGTTCGACTGATAACACCTGGGATGAAATTCAAAAAGTCAAGTCAAAAAAAATTAAAATTTTTCAAAAAGAAAATGGCGGTAAGGGCAGCGCAGTCCGTTATGGCCTGGAAAAGGTCAGCGGTGATTATGTCATGATTCAGGATGCTGATCTAGAATATGATCCGCAAGACATTCCGAGTTTAGTCGATGCTGCCCAAAAAGACAGAATTGAGGTGGTTTATGGCTCCCGCTTCTTAGGTCCTCACTCCAACTTGTTGTTTTGGCACCGGGCCGGTAATTTTTTTCTAAATTTTTTTCTAAATATTTTGTATGACACTACTTTGTCTGATATGGAAACTTGCTACAAACTAGTCCCCACAGATTTGATGCGCGATTTAGACTTGCAAGCTAATAAGTTTGATTTAGAGCCGGAGATTACTTGTAAGATTTTAAAAAGAGGTATTCATATTTTTGAAGTACCAATCACATATATTGGCCGCGGTTTTGATGAGGGGAAAAAGATTACTTGGAAGGATGGATTCATGGCCTTAGGCACAATTGTTAAACTTAGATTTTCACAACCATATGATTAAAGGAAAACTAGATTCTATTATTGACTCAAAATCTATTTTTAAAATAAAGTCGTTTTTGGAAAATCATTGGGTTCAAGTAAGTATTGTTTTGGGTTGGATTTTGCTTTTACGCTTCTACCCGCTTTTACAAGGAAAAACCTTTTATTTTGGAGATAATTATTCCTTGATGGTACCGGGTAAGTTGTTTACTGCACATTGGCTGAAACAAGGAATTTTGCCATTGTGGAATTCAACTATTTTTGCCGGACTACCCTGGATTGGCGATGTAAATCAATCAATTTTATATCCATCAACTTTTCTTTTTACATGGATGGGCCCTGCTGCTGCTCTAAATTTAAATTTAATTCTGCATGTAAGTCTTACATTTTTTGGAATGTATCTAGTCAGTAAGAAAATTTTAACTCAACATAAAATTTCTTTGGTGGCTGCAGTTTTTTGGGCGATTTCTATGCAGGTTTCAGTAGTACTTAATTCTAATATGACAAGTTTGCAGTCTCTTGCTTGGCTACCGATTATTGTGTATCTAGGGTTATTTATTAATGATTCTTTTAAGCACAAATTCTTTTTTGCTTTTGGAGTTTTATTGCAGTTTGCTGCAGGTTATCCCTTATATCTGATATTTAGTATTTTATTGGCAGTTTTTTGCTCTTTTCTGGAAAAAGAAAAAAGTCAATCAATTCTTAATTGGTTTTGGCAATGGGCACTAACAGCTTTATTAACAGTGAGCCTTTCCGCCGTAATTTGGCTACCTTTTGTTGAACTATTGACAGCTTCTACTAGATTAAGTCAGTCGAGCGAGCAGGCATTAGTGGGCTCTTTACATCATTTAGAGTTAATTAAATTTTTACTGCCTTACTTTTTTGAAAATCCTAGGCTTGGTATTAGATGGGGTCCTGGGTGGATTAACATGCCTAACGTTTTTATTTATTTTGGCTGGATTGGGGCTTTGGCCATGGCAAGTTTTATTTTAAAAGTTAAAAAACAAAAAAAAGAACTGAGTTGGTTCATTGCTTGGTTGTTAATAATTATCTATTCATTTGGCCGTTATCTACCTTTTGATATATCTGCAATTATTGGCCCAACAAGAGTGCCGAGCACTGCTTTAATCATGGCAAGTTTTATTGGATCATTGATAATTAGTCAAAATTTATTTAAATTTAATATCAAAAAAAGATTTATATATTTTAGCTTAGGTTTTGTGTTGGTTTCTTTATTGATTTATTTTTTAATTAAGAGTAATTTTGATAATTTTTGGTATTTCATTAATCAGATATTAAAAGACAGACTTTTACAAAGTTCGTTTCATACGTTAGAAAAAAATTATTTAATTTTTGAAAATATTTTTCACAATTTGATTATTAATTCTAGTTTGTTTGTGCTGTCTATTTGGCTAGTGAAAAAAAAGTTTTATTTAATATTTATAGCAATCTTGATCGTTGATCTAATTTTTAATACCCAAGGCTTAATGCTTTGCGCTCCTAAAAAAATTTATTCTGATTTAGAAAATCAATTTATTTTTCAAGAACAACTTGAGATTGATGATCAGGCTAGAAGCTTGATAAGGAATCACAACACACCTTTTACGGATTTTGGTGCTTATTTAGAAGCGACTGTTATTAGGCAGCCTTTTTCCGACTCCTACATTGATAAACAAGAATTAACCGAATTTAATCATCTAAAAAGAATGTCTCAAGGCATGACTCCTGATTGGAATATGGTAGCAGGAGTTAATATTTTGAATGGTTATACTACCTTAATGCCTCAAAAAATGGATCAACTTTGGAATGAGAACGCTGAATCAAGTCCGGCTATTAATAGCTTGCCGGAAATTAAAATCAATAACCCCCTTTTATCCCAATGGTCAGTCAAATACTACTTAGTGGATAATTGGTTTGATGTCCAAGAAGATTTAACTCATTTGCAAACAACAGCAGAGGAGAGTTATTGGACGCTTTATCAGCTGCCGGCTCTTAACAGATTTAGGTTTGCAGGGGAAACACTAGAAAATCAAGATGACCCTGATTTTCAGCTTGAGTTGGAAAAATATTCAGAGACTCCGAATAAAATTGAGTTTAATTTTGACAACTCTGCCAACCACCGGCACATAATTATTGCTGACCGCTATGATCCTAACTGGATTGCAGTAGTGAATGGGCAGTCAGTAGAAGTACAGGAGTTTAATCATATGCGCCGTGTACCCATTGAACCTGGATTAAATCAAGTAAAACTAACTTATCGTCCTAAATATTTTTATTATGGAATTGCCATCAGCCTGCTGGCTTTAATGGCGGGTATTGGCGGCATAGTGGTTGAGCATCGATCAAAAATATCTAAAATTTAGCACTCGTTAACTTTAACTGCTAGTTAACTTTTTATTAGCTGATTGCTACAATTCAATTCTAGAGTCGAGATCTAAAATAACTTATTAGTTTTTTGATTAACCAAATTTATGCCTACTAAACGCGATTATTACGAGATTTTGGGTGTGGATAAAAATGCCACTCAAGCTGAGATTAAAAAAGCTTACCGCAAGCTAGCGCTCAAGTATCATCCGGATCGCAGTGATGCTGAAGATGCTGAGGAAAAATTCAAAGAGATCAACGAAGCCTACCAGGTGTTGTCTGATGAGAAAAAGCGCCAGACTTATAATCAGTTTGGTCATGCGGCCTTTAGTGGTGCCAGCGGTATGGGCAGCAATCCTTTTACCGGCGGAGCTAGATCCGGTCCCTTTACTTACACCTATCGCACCAGCGAAGGAGAAAATCCTTTTGAGGGTTTTGATTTTGGTGATCCGTTTGAGATTTTTGATACTTTTTTTGGCGGCGGCTTTAGCCGGGGTGGTTTTGCCCGTAGGGCGGCGCGGCCGCGCTACAGTTTAAAAGTTGACTTTATGGAAGCGGTTAAGGGTGCTACTAAAGAAATTGAAATCGACGGTAAAAAACACAAAATTAAAATTCCGGCTGGAGCAGACGACGGGACCCGCATCAGGTTTGATGATTTTGATATTTCACTTGATATTAAACCTCACCCTCGTTTTAGAAGAGAGGGTCAAGATGTGTATGTAGATGAAGAAATTCCTTTTACAACTGCTGTATTGGGCGGCACCAAACAAGTCAAGACTTTAAATGGTGAACTAAATCTTAAAATCCGACCCGGCACTCAATCACATACTTTGGTCAGGTTGCGCGGTGAAGGTATTCCCTATTTACGCAGTGGCGGCAAAGGAGATTTGTACGTAAGAATTAAGGTTGAGGTGCCGGAAAAACTGACATCTGAACAAAAGCGCTTGGTTAAACAATTAAAAGAGACAGGAATATAGTTTTAATGACTTTTTTTACAGATTATCCTGACTGGATTCAACAACTGGAATACATTGTCTGGGATTTAGATGGGACTTTATACCAAATTTCTAAGGAGGTGAGTCAAAAAATTCAGAAAAAAGTTTGGGAGCTGATTGCTGAACAGCGCGGCATCAACTTGGAACAAGCTAAAGCCCTGTATCAGCAGCTTTATGCTAAGTTAAAAAGCAGTACGCGTACGTTGATTGCAGCTGGAGTTAAGCGTGAATTGGCTTTGAGTGGTGATTGGCATAGTCAGATTCAACTTGAGGAAGTTGAACCAAATCCGCAATTGGTTAAGCAATTTCAAACTGTTACCGGTTTTAAACACATTATTAACACTAATTCTTCACAAAAAAGTGCTGAGAAAAAATTGAAGAAAATCGGTTTTGATTTAAATTTTTTTGAAGCTGTGATTGGCAACCCTGATGTTGTCGGTTTTCTCAAGCCTGATCCTACTCCTTATACTTATTTATTAAATTTTACTCAAGTTCAGCCGGGGAAGCATCTATTTGTGGGGGACCGTTACGAAACCGACCTGGAGCCAGCTAAAAAAGTAAGAATGCACACAGCCCTGGTTTATGCAGATGATAATCGCGCAGACCTCAGTTTTGCCAACACGCCAGTTTTACTCGATTTTTTATCTTCTAGATAATAATCCCCTAGATAATAGCTTTTGATTTTTGTATAATATAGCCTGGATTAAATGGAAGGGACGGACTGTTCAGTGCGTCTTTTTTATTTAAGCTAGAATTAAACCTAACTACCAACTACTAACTACTAATAATATGGCAAATTTAAATCAAATGGTTCGAACCGAGTTTGCGGCAGCTATTGCCCAAATTGCTCGGGAACGGAAAATTGAACCAGAAGCAATTTATGATGCAATCGAACACGCCTTAGTCTCTGCTTACCGCAAAGAGATGGGTGAGCTTGAAGAAGAGTCTTATTATTTTGTTAAGCTTGATAACGAAACAGGAGAGACCCATATTTTTAAAGCTCCGGTAACTGAGCGAGACGAAGAGACTGAGGAGATATTAGCTTGGGATGAATCTGAAGCAGAGGAAGTTACTCCACCGGGATTTGGCCGGATTGCGGCTCAGACTGCCAAGCAGGTCATTTTACAAGAAATCAGACGTAGTGAAAAAGAGCAGGTTATTGCTGATTATAAAGATCGGGTAGGGGAAATTGTAACAGGCCAAGTATTACGCATGGATCGCGGCGCAGTGGTAATGGATATTGGTCGAGGTCAAGGCATCATGCCGCCCCAAGAGCAAATGCGCGGCGAGTTTTACCGAAAGAATCAACGTATTGTAGTTTTAATTAAAGAAATTTCTGATGAATATCGTGGTTCTTCTATTATTGTTTCACGCGCTCATCCAGATTTGGTTACAAAGTTATTCGAACGCGAAGTGCCAGAGGTTAGCTCTGGTGCCGTGGAGATTGTGTCTGTAGCCCGAGAGGCCGGTGTCCGTACCAAGATTGCTGTTAGTTCTACCCAAGATGGTGTAGATCCGGTTGGTTCTTGTGTGGGCCAGCGCGGAGTTCGGGTACAAAAAGTAATTGAAGAGCTAAATAACGAGAAGATAGACATTGTTCCTTACAACGAAGATCCTGTTTTATATTTAAAGGCTGCTTTAGCTCCGGCTGAAAATCTTTTAATTGAAATTGACGAAGATGATCACAGAGTGGTGGTGACAGCCCCCGACGATCAGCTGTCACTTGCTATTGGACGCGGCGGGCAAAACGTGCGTTTAGCTGCTAAATTAACTGATTACTTTATTACCATCCAGTCAGCTGAAGGTGAGGTTGAGGGCGAAGCCACAGGGGAAGAAGAATATGAAATTGACTCTTGGGAAGGAATTACGGAGGAGACTCGTGAGTTTTTAATTAATTACAAGCTAACCACAGTTAAAGATTTGGAAAGATTTCAGGATAAATGGATTCAGACAGATGAAATTCCATATGAGCAAAAGGAGATTATTGATCAAAAGGTTAAGGATTATCAACAGGAGTTAGCTGACAGAGCCCAGGAAAGAGCGGCTGAGGCAGCTGCTGAAAAGACTGAGGATAGCGAAGAAAAAGAAAAAGAAAAAGAGGAAGAGGTAACGGAAGATCCTGAAAAGGAACAAAATCCTGCAGAGGAAGAAGATTCTGAGGAAAAATCAGAGGATACACAAACTGAAAAAGAATCAAAGGCTGAATAAAGAATTATGTCAATAAAAACTAGACCACCAATCATTGCTGTTTTAGGCCATGTCGATCATGGCAAGACTACTCTATTGGATTATATTCGTCAAACCAAAGTTCAAGAAACTGAGGCAGGCGGAATTACTCAGCATATTGGTGCTTATCAAATTGAGTTTAAAGATCAGGCTTTAACTTTTATCGATACGCCGGGCCACGCTGCTTTTAATAAAATGCGCCAGCGAGGTGCAGAGGTGACTGACATTGTTATCTTAGTTATTTCTGCTAAGGATGGAGTCCAGCCTCAAACAGTGGAGTCAATCCGCTACATCAAGGAAGCTGAAGTTCCTTTTATAGTGGCTTTTAACAAAATGGATTTAGAAGGGGCTGATCCCGCCAAAGTGAAGGCTCAATTGGCAGAAGAAGAAGTAGTGGTCAGAGAGTTCGGCGGAGATGTGGATACAGTTGAGATTTCAGCCAAAACCGGCAAGGGTGTGGATGAACTTTTAGAAAACGTGACAGTTTTAGCTGAATTATTAGAATTAGAGGCAGATGTCGAGGCTCCCCTGGAAGCAGTGGTGATCGAAGCCGCCAAAGATCCGCACAAAGGTCCTGTGGCAAGAGTGATTGTTAAGCAGGGAACTTTAGAAACCAGGCAAGAGATTGAGGCTGATGGAATTAAAGGTAGAGTCAAATCTTTAACTAATGAATTAGGCCAATCGTTGGATCAAGTCAAGCCGGGTGAACCAGCAGAGGTTCTGGGTTTGAATGATGTGCCTGAGGTAGGTGTGATACTGAAAGATGCACAAGCCGAATACCCTCAAGAAAAAGTTAAAGCTGAACAAGAGGAAGAATTTTCTTGGTCTGATGTGGATATTGAATCTCTCATGGGTGATAAAGAAAAACTTAACTTAATTGTAAAGGCTGACGTTAAGGGCACTTTAGAGGCAATTGTTAATTCTCTAGATGAAGAGACTATTGAGCTGATTAGGACTGAGGTTGGTCCTTTGATTGAAAGCGATTTGGAGTTGGCCCAAACAAGTGATGCTGTGGTGATTGTTTTTGGTCAACCTATTTCATCAAAAATGAAGCGATTAGCTCAACAATTAGAAGTGATTGTTAAACAGTACGACATTATTTATCATCTGTTAGAAGATTTAGAAGAACAAATGCTTAAGTTAATGGACCCACACTACGGGGAGGTAGATTTAGGCGAAGCTGAGGTTTTAAAGGTGTTTGATTTTGATGATCAAAAAGTAGCTGGTATTAGGGTTAAGACTGGTGAAATTAATAAGCATGACAAGCTTTATTTAAAAAGGGATGGTGAAATTATTGCCCGGCCAGTGATTACAACCATGAAGCATGGCAAAGATAAGATAGAAACAGTCAAAGCTAAAAGTGAAGCAGGACTATCTTTTAAAAACAAGAATCTGGATTTTAAAAAAGGTGATATAATTACGGCTTATAAAAAAGAGCTGTAACTTTAAGATGTGCTCTCAGCTGACCCTGCTGTCTGGTAGGAGCCAGACACGCTTCGGAGGCTGGTCGCACACTTCAAGTTAACACTTAGTTATTAAGAAATAATATTAATTAAATGGTTACTTTACTGCTTGGTTAAGACCAATTAAGTCTAACTAGGCAGGCAAGGGATCTCTCAAAGGAGGAATACCATGGCCTTATCTAAAAGCCAAAAACAAGACATTATTAAAGAGTACCAGCTCTACGAGGATGACACTGGTTCTCCTGAGGTACAAATTGCCTTACTCACGGCTAGCATTCAGGAGTTGACCGATCATTTAAAGGATCATCCTTCTGATGATCACTCCCGCATGGGTTTGCTGCGTCAAGTTTCAAAGCGCCGCCGTTTATTGCGATTTTTGCAAGATCGCAGCGAGGAGCGTTATAAAGAGTTGATCAAAAAATTGGGTTTGAAAAAGTAAGTCAGCTAATTTCTTACATCGCACCTAGTATTAAACCTTTTATCGGGATATAATACTCATTGTATTAACCACAGATTGTGTGAGACAAACTGTTTTTCGATTGGCAAGTAGTCAATATTTGGTTTAACGGATGAATTTTTTCCAAACAAATATTTACCACCTGCTTATTGAGATTCAGTTGCTCTTCACGCGATCTTCAAATTATATGAATAAATCAGTCTAAAACTTACGTTAATACAGCCGGACAACGGCTGAGTTTTTGCTGGAAAGGATGTTATATGTCTTATCCAAATTTTGAGGATACATATACTAAAAAAATAAAAATTGGAGGCAAGACCGTTGAGTTTACTGTTGGTAAATACAGCGAACAGACCTCCGCCGCTGTTTTAGCCAAATGCGGTGAGACTGTAGTTCACACTACTGTCGCTCTAGGCAATAAAGTAGACTGGGGGTATTTTCCCTTGCACGTAGAGTACGAAGAAAAGCTCTATGCAGGTGGAATTATTAAAGGCTCACGCTGGGTTAAACGTGAAGGTCACCCAACTGAGGAGGCGGTGTTAAAAGCTCGTGTAATTGACCGCTCAATTCGTCCCTTGTTCCCAGAAGGAATTAAAAACCAGGTGCAGGTTGTAAGCACCATCTTCTCTTATGATGGTGAAAACTCCGACGATGTCTTGTCGTTGTTGTCTGCTGGTTTAGCTTTGACTATTTCTGATATTCCCTTTGATGGTCCAGTGGCAGGTTTAAGAGTTGGCTATACTCAAGAAGATGATGCCTATGTCTTTAACCCGCTAGAGTCAGAACGCGAAGATTTAGATCTGGACTTAGTAGTTTCTGGTACTGGCAACTCTGTCGTAATGGTAGAAGCCGGCGCTAATGAGGTGGACGAAGAAACTGTCATTGAAGGCATGATGCAAGCTCAAGAAGAGTTTAAGCATATTTGTGCTGAGTTCGAAGAGATTCGCAGCGAAATTGGTAAGGAAAAAGTTGAGTTAGTTGAACAACCAACTGCAGAGGAAAAAGAACGCAAGCAAGCCTTAACCAAAGCCATTGAAAAACAATTTTCTAAAGAAATTAATCAAATGGTGATTAAGCAAGCTAAGCTTGAGGATACAGGCCTGGAAGAAAATCTGGAGAAAATGGCTGAATATCTCAATGATAAAGTTGTGACTGATGAAGAAGCTGAAGAAGTCACAGCCAGTGAGATTAAAGGCATTGTTTATGAGCTTATGAAATATGAGGGCCGCCGCATGATCTTGGAAGATGGTGAGCGCCCTGATGGACGTAAGTCGGAAGAAATTAGACCTATTTGGTGTGAAATTGATGTTTTCCCCCGCACACATGGCAGCGCCATGTTTAAGCGTGGTGCCACCCAGGCGGTGACAATCACTACTTTGGGTAGTCCCTCATTGGGTCAGCATGTAGAGGATATGGAGGGTGAAACCGTTCACCGCTATATGCATCACTACAATATGCCGCCCTATGCAGCGGGCGAAGCTGGTCGTTTTGGTTATCCCAAGCGCCGCGAGATTGGACATGGTCATTTAGCACAAAAAGCTTTAGAGCCCATGATCCCATCTCAGGAAGAGTTTCCTTACACTATTCGTGTTGTAAGCGAAATTCTGTCTTCTAATGGTTCTACCAGCCAAGCTTCAATTTGCGGCTCTACTATGTCGCTTATGACAGCCGGCGTGCCAATTAAAAAACCAGTGGCAGGTATTGCCATGGGTTTAATGAGCACAGAAGACATGAGTAATTATGTAGTCTTGTCTGATATTCAAGGTTTAGAAGATCATACCGGAGACATGGACTTTAAGGTAGCTGGAACCGAAGATGGTATTACAGCTATTCAAATGGACATTAAGTTAACTGGCATTACAGTTGATATTTTACGTCAGGCTTTGGCTCAGGCTAAAAAAGGTCGAATGCATATTATGCAAGAGATGCTTAAAGCCATTAGTAAGCCGCGTAAACAGCTTAGTCAGTTTGCACCTAAAGTGGATCAGCTTTCTATTCCGTCAGACCGCATTGGCGAAGTCATCGGCCCAGGAGGCAAGATTATTAAAGAGATTATCAACCTCACCGGCGCAGATGTAGACATTGAAGAAGATGAAGAGCACAATGTTGGTGTAGTTAATATTGCTTCTGATCATCAGGAAGAAATTGACAAAGCCCGCAAAATGATTGAAAACATTCTTAAAACTGTGGAACTCGATGAAGAATACGAGGGTACAGTGACTAGAATTGAAAACTATGGAGCTTTTGTTGAGTTCTTGCCAGGCCGCGAAGGCTTGGTCCATATTTCTAATATGGCAGCCGGTTATGTTAAAGATCCCCGTGACTTAGTCAAAGTGGGTGATGAGATTAAGATTAGAGTGGCTGAGATTAAGGAAGACGGCAAGATTGGTTTGAGCATGCTGAGCAAGAAAGAAGAACAGCAAGCCAAAAAAGAGCGCCAAAGCAAACGCGGCAGCCGCCGTGGAGGACGCAACAACCGCCGTCGTTAAAAATTTAGTTTTAGTTAAATTGTTAACTTGACTAGTAATTCAATAAAGGGGCGAGAGACAAAAGTCTCTCGCCCCTTTTTGCGTGATCAGATATACTAAAATGTAGTTATGAACATATCCGCTATTCAGTCAGAGCAAAAAATGTTTGGCTTGTTTGAGCTAGACATTGGCCCTCATCTAGCAGAAAGCCTGGGTTTAGATTTGAGTTTGCCTGAAAATGAGCAGCTAGTACGCGAACAGTTGCAGCTTTTGGGCCAGCTGGCCAGCCAGCACACAACTGGAGTTGTGATTGATCCTATTTATAGTTTTGATTTAGTCAATCATCAGGGAAAGGCAGGTCTAGTCACCCGCTTAACTACTCTGAATGCAGCGGTTGATCCTTTGGTGGTGCCAACCTTAATTCCAGATTATGGTTTAGAAGAGATAAGACAAAATTATAGCCTGGCCAAGCTAGAGCTTTATTATCATCCGCAAGAAGAGCAAGCTTTACACAAAAAACAACTCTTGGCTGAGATTCATGACTATTGCGATTATTTAGATATTAATTTGCTGCTAAAATTGATTATTTATACTCCAGCTGATCAAGATTTCGAGCCAAATATTTTTCAAGAAGATCAGCTGCAGGCAGTGCAGGAATTAAGAAGCATGACCGATATTTTAGCTTTACAATACCCAATAAATCCTTTGGCCACCGCCACGGTTACGGCTGAGTTAGATATTCCCTGGTTGTTAATCGCACAAGATCAAGCCTACGAAGATTACAAAAACATCCTGCGCTTTTGTTTGGAAAATGGGGCCCGAGGGTTTTTGGCAGGCAACAGTCTATGGCAAGAGATTAAAGATTTTAAGCAGAAAGACCAAAGTCCGGATTTGGATCAAATTCAGCAGTTTGCTAATACTACAGTTAAGGATCGCATGATCGAGTTAATGCGCATCACTAATGAAAAAGCAGCAACTTAACTTTTTTTATTCGGTTTTTTAGTCTTATTTCTAGATAAATTTTATGCAGAAAAAAAATTTATGGTCAGTCATTTTAGCAGGATTTGTTTTAGGTCTGGTGATTTTAGGCAGTGGCTATTGGTCTTGGCTTCGACAAGGACAAGGCCATTTTGTTGATAGGTTTGTGTCTGAAGAAAATTTATTTGATAAGCCGAAGCCTTTACCCAGTTTAACATCGGTGCCGTTTGCTGCTGAATCTGAAGCTGAGAAACTAGAAGAAAAATCAGCAGCAACAACTCAGATAAACAAGGACCAAAATATTAATAAGTCCGAACCCAGTTTAGACACAGATCTTAACTCAATTAGCTACAATGTGCCGTTTGCCGCCCAGGCTCCCTTTGGTGATTGGGACGATCCGCTGCAGCAGGATGGCTGTGAGGAAGCCTCTGCTTTAATGGCAGTGCGTTGGGCCAAAGGTGAGCCAATTACTAGTTTGGAAGAAGCGCGCGATACGATTGTGGCAGCTGGGGAGTGGCAGCAGCAAAATTTTCCGACCGGGATTGATACTTCGGCTCAAGATACAGCTGACAGGATTATTCGCCAGTATTTTGATTGGCCCTATGCAGAGGTTAAATCAATAAATAGTTGGCAGCAGATTGTAACTGCTTTGCATAGTGATGGTTTAGTGATCACTCCTATGAATGGACAAAAACTTGGCAATCCTCATTTTACTGGCGAGGGCCCGGAACGACACATGTTGGTAGTGATTGGCTATGATGCAGATTCTCAAGAGTTTATTACTAATGATCCTGGCACTCGGCATGGTAGGGGTTATCGTTATGATGTACAGGTTTTTTGGAATGCGATTCGAGACTATGCAACCGGCGATCATGAACCGGTAGTAGGTGAAAATAAGGTGATGATTGTGGTATCAAAAACTGAAGTTTAAAGTTTTGTTTAATTGCGAATGTCTTTAAGCAAATTTGCTATAATTAATAGTATCAAGTATTAATTAGCAGTTAGCAAAGGCTAAAATTATGTCACGTATTCTTAAAGACCTCACCAGTTTTGTGTTTGGCTTAATTGACATCTTGTTAATTTTTCGTTTTTTGTTGAAGTTATTAGCCGCCGATCCAGCCGCTCCTTTTGTGGAATGGGTGTATGAAACCACTCGGCCGTTGTTAAATCCCTTTGTCTTAGCCTTTCCAACTCCCAAAGTTGGCGATGGTTTTGTGCTGGAGTTCACAACGTTGTTTGCAATTTTTATTTACACTTTTGTGGGTTATTTGATCCAAGAGCTGCTGAATTTGTTAAGCGCTCGAAAATAAAACATTATTGGTATTTTGATTTTTTTACAAACAGCTAATTAGTTTGTAATTTTTCTCACTGAATCTTTATGCTTTGTTGCTTAAGCTAATAATTGTTATTAGTTATAGAGGATTAACATGTTTAATTTACCCGACCTACCATATAACTACGATGCTTTGGCACCATATATAGATGAAAAAACAATGCGAATTCATCATACCAAGCATCATCAAGGCTATGTGGATAAACTCAACGCTGCTTTAGAGGATCATCAAGAATTGCAGCAGATGTCTATTCAAGAAGTTTTAGCCGATATTAACCAAGTTCCGCAGAATATTCGTCAGGATGTGGTCAATAATGGCGGTGGACACGCCAACCACTCGTTGTTTTGGCAAGTTATGAGTCCTAGCGGTGGCGGCATTCCGGAAGGAAAGCTGCATCAGGCTTTAGAAGATAAGTGGGGCTATGAGAGTTTTAAGGATAAGTTTACTAGGACGGCTGTTGGACAGTTTGGATCAGGTTGGGCTTGGCTGGTATTAGATCAAAAGAATGAGTTACAAGTGGTTGCTACATCTAATCAAGACTCGCCATTATTAAATAATCACACGCCATTGTTGGGAATTGATGTCTGGGAGCATGCTTACTATCTTCATTATCAAAACCGACGGGCAGATTATGTGAAAAATTTTTGGCAGGTAATTAACTGGCCTAAAGTCAGAGAGTTGTATTTGCAGTCTTTGTCTTGACAACATGGTTGGTTGATTAATACTGGCGATTCAGGCTCGCGTGAGCGAGTCTGAATCTCTTTTTTGATAATATTTAGTTTGCTCTGGAATTTAGCACTCAAATTTGCTAAAAAGAATAAAGTCTTACACGTTCAGGTAGATTTGCTTATTTTCAAAATCCTGTCAAGTTGAAATTATTAAACTGAGTTCATTAAATTTGTCATTATGTTACAAGTGATTCTCGATGTTGAAACAAAAAAAACTTTTAATGATGTCGGAGGTTACTTTCCCGACCGCTTAGGCGTCTCCTTTGTGGGGGTGAATGTTCGAGACCGCTCGGGAGATAAAGGAGAAATGCAATCTTATTTTGAAAAAGATTTACCTCAACTTTTCCCTTTATTAGAAAAAGCGGATGTGATTGTAGGCTATAACATTGATGGTTTTGACATGCCTACCCTCTCCTCTTATTATACTGGAGATATTGAGGCATTACCCACTTTGGATCTAATGGATAGAATTAAGCAAAGCTGTGGTCATCGTATTAAGTTGGACAGTGTGGCCAAGGAATCTCTGGGCAAAGGTAAAATCGGTAATGGTTTAGATGCTATTAAGTATTATCAGCAGCAGCAATTTGAAAAGCTGGAAAAATATTGTATTCAAGATGTGCGCGTTACTAGAGATGTTTATGATTTTGGTTTAAAGCATGGCAAGGTTAAGTTTCGTAACAAATGGAATCGTTTGATCGAATGTGAGGTTGACTTTTCTTACACTCCCCAAAAAAACGATGGGGTACAAATGGCTCTAATTTAACTAGCAGTTGTGCCGCTTACGGCCTTTGTTTCCAGATGTGTTAAAATTAGGGCATGGCACAAATAACCCGCATTCCTCATCAACTTACACAAAATGTTAAGCTGCTGCACAAGGCGGCTATAGTGTTTAACAACCAGGCTTTAATTCTCAAGCGAGCTGCTGATGCTAAATCTCGTCCGGAAAAATGGGAT
This sequence comes from uncultured Pseudomonadales bacterium, assembly GCA_964609285.1. Lineage (GTDB taxonomy): Bacteria > Patescibacteriota > Microgenomatia > UBA1400 > PJMF01 > CAZSQY01. Next base: position 12,943 of record CAZSQY010000002.1, on the reverse strand, counting down.
CTACCCGGGGGCAACAGTGAGTGGCCGGCTCAAATCACAGATAATGTAAAAAACTTACACCAAACTGATATTGTTCGTGAAATTCACGAAGAGACAGGTCTGGCAGTCGATCCTCAGGTTTTCACAGTTGCGAATTTGGTTTATTTTGCCACCTACTTTAATTCTGAAAACCAGCTTTATTCTGTTAATTGCGGCTGGCGGGTGCGCGATGTAGTCGAGGCGCCTTTAGAAAGTGTTAAACTTTCTTCCGAGCATACTCAATATCAGTGGATTCAGCTCAATCAACTAGATAATTATGATTTTGGACCCAAAGACAGAGATTTTGAAATCGAAACCATTCGTCGCTCTCTTAGTCAGTAGGCCGTTTTATCACCTGCCAGTCAATTTAATATTTTTATGCTTAAGATTCAACAGCTCTCAGCTCAAGTAGAAGAACAGCCTATCTTGCAAAAGGTTAATTTAACTGTTCAATCCGGCGAAGTGCATGTTTTGCTGGGGCCGAATGGTTCTGGCAAAACTTCTTTGGCACACCTCATCATGGGTCATCCCGCCTATACTCTTACTCAAGGACGATTAGAGTTTGAAGAACAAGATTTAACCAAACTGAAACCTGAAGAAAGAGTCAAGCTGGGTTTAGCTATGACTTTTCAGGATCCTCCGGCTATCCGCGGCGTATCTTTAAAAAAACTGCTGAATTTAATTCAAACCCAAGCCCCATCGCTTGAAGACAAGGCTCTCAACAACATGCAGCAGCGCCTAATTAATCGTGACGTTAATTATAAATTTTCTGGCGGCGAGAAGAAAATCAGTGAAATTTTGCAAATTATGGCTATGCAGCCTAAGTTAGTTATTTTTGATGAACTTGATTCTGGCTTGGATTTAAAAAATTTAGAAAAAATGGCAGATTTAATTAAAAAACATTTAATTAATCAAGATACAGCCGTACTGCTAATTACTCACACAGGCGAAATTATCAATGGCTTACGGCCCGACTGGACTCACGTTATGTTAGACAAACGTATTATTTGCAGTTCTCAAGATTATCTAAAAGTTAAACAAACTATTAAGGAGCAAGGTTATGAGCAGTGCCGACACTGTCAACACCGCCAGCAACCAGCGTAAAGATCAGAAGAACAATCAAGCTCAAAACTCATCGCAGCCGCACAGCGACGCTAATTTGTGGATTGTGGATCATCAACTTAAGACTGCTGCTCAAATGGATGGAGTTGAGATTTTGCCCAGTCCCAAGGCTTGGCAGAAATTTGACTGGACTCGCTCTTATTTTAAAACCGAACCAAAGCAAGGTTATTTTATTTGGATAAAAAAACAGCCGCCTTGCGCTCTAACCACATGCGTTAACATTAAGCAGGCAGGTGTAAAGCAACAAATGCAGAATCTGGCTGTGGTTGAGCCGGATTTAAAGGTTGAATTAAGTGGTCTATGTAGTGCTCTATCTTTAAAATTAAAAGCTTTACATCAGGCGGAGGGGACAATTATCCTAAAGCCCGGTGCACAGGTAAAGTATGACCACCGGCACCGCTGGGGTAAGGAGGATGTCGTCATGCCGCATTATGAGTTTATTTTAGAAAAAGGCAGTCAGATTGCTTATACCTATAGTACTAAGCGTACCTCTAAAAAAATGGAATTGTACAATAAGTTTATGTTAGCTGATAAAGCTAAAGTTAGATTAAATATTATTGCTGAGTGCGAGCAAACTAAATTTTTTTCTAAAGACGAAATTATTTTAAAAGGTGAGAATGCTCAGGCTACCAGTACCTTACGTTTTATTAGTCGTGAACAGGCTCAGGTGCGAGCTGAGTCACGGATGGTGGCGCATGGAGCCAGCACTGGTCATTTAGATTGTCAAAGCTTGAATTTAGCAGATAGTGCTCAGGTTAGTTTGGTTCCGGAAGTAGTGGTGAATAATAGCCAAGCCCAGATTACACATGAAGCTTCGATTGGCCGAGTTTCTCAAGAACAACTGACTTATTTACGAATGCGGGGTCTAAGTGAGGATGAGGCGGTTAACTTAATTGCCGCCGGGTTTTTAAAAATTTAAAATTCTTAAAAAATTAGCCGTTTTATATAATCAAATAACAAATTATGCTTGATGCTGCTCAACTCAAATTAGACCTTCCTTTATTAAAAGAAAATCCAGATCTTGTTTATTTAGATAACGCTGCCACCTCGCACAAACCCCAAGCAGTAATTAACGCCATTGCCGATTATTATCAAACCGGTAATGCGAATGTGGGACGAGGTGTGTATGATCTGGCTGAAAACAGCACAGAAATTTTAAAACAAAGCCGACAGACAATTGCGCAGTTTTTTGGAGCGCAGCCGGAGGAGCTAATTTTAACTCGCAATACGACTGAAGCCATTAATGGTGTGGCTTACGGCTGGGCTGATCAGCATTTGAAAAAAGATGATGTAATTTTAGCTTCTTTATTAGAGCACCACTCTAATTTAGTGGTGTGGCAAGAGACAATGGAGCGCACTGGCGCCAAATTAGTTTTAGTTGACGTTACTCCGACCGGCCAACTTGACTGGCAAGATTTTGTAGAAAAATTAAAAAAGTTCAAACCCAAACTAGTAGCCTTAACGCAAGTTTCCAATGTGACAGGCGCTTATGTTGATTTAGATCGAGTATCTGAATTGGTGAGGCAGCACACCCAGGCTAAGATTTTGATTGATGGAGCTCAGGCAGTACCGCATTTACCGGTCAACTTTAATGAGTTAGATGTTGATTTTTATGCTTTTAGTGGGCACAAGATGCTGGGTCCGATGGGAATGGGCGGCTTGTTGGTAAAAAGCAAATTGTTGAAAACTCAGCAAATGCGGCCTTGGTTTTTTGGCGGCGGCATGATCGAACATGTTTTACAGGTGGAAACCAAGTATCATCCTGACCCTCAGCAGCGTTTTCAAGCTGGTACGCCTGATGTAGCTGGAGCGGTGGGATTGGCTGAGGCTTGTGATTATTTAAGTAAGCTGGGTATGAATGAGGTGCTGGAGCATGACCAACATTTGGTGAGATATGCTCTGCTGCGTTTGGTTAAATTAGATCATTTGGTTGAGTTAATTGGTCCGGTTGAGTCTGTGCCCAACACAGATAAGTTTGTACGCGTTGGGTCAGTGGCATTTGTGCCGCGTTTTGGAGAAGCACACGATGTTGCTTTAGTTTTAAGCCAAGAGAACGTGGCAGTGCGCTCCGGCTATCATTGTGCAGAGCCATTGCACACTCATTTTAATTGGCCAGCCACTATTAGAGCTAGTTTTTATATTTATAATTCTAAAGACGATGTTGATCAATTCATTCAAGCTTTGGAGTTAGCAGGTAACAAGCTTTTATGAAAATTTTTGTTGGTTCTATTAATCCAGTCAAGCTTAATGCCACTACAGTGGCTGCTTCAGAAACCTGGCCTGAGGTGAGTGTAATTGCGTATGAAGTTGACAGCCAAGTCAGTGATCAGCCAATGACTGATGAAGAAACTAAAACAGGGGCAATTAACCGCGCCAGAGCAGTGTTACGTAAAGGCTTGGCCGATCAAAAGTCTGATGTATCAGAGGTTTTAGGCGTCGGTTTAGAGGGGGGTGTTTTAATTGATAAAAAGGGAGAGATGTGGACTACAATTTGGGCTGTAGTGATTGATAAAGACAATGAACTGTTTGTAGCAAACGGAGCCCGTTTCCCTGTACCTAAGTTAATAGCAGATAGAGTCAAGCAGGGGGAAGAAATGGGTCCTGTTATGGCAAGTTTTTTTAATGGTCGGCCGGTTAAAAAGCAGGAGGGCATGATTGGCGTAGTGACAAAAGGCTTTGTGGATAGAACTGAAGAATATACCGCTATAATTAAAATGGCTTTGGGTCAGTGGTATGGGCGTGATTGGCAGCAAGATTTGCCTTCTAAGTAAGTGTCAGTAGTATAACAATTATTTAATTTTATTATGCAGAGACCACAAGAATACACCGCTATTTTTGAAGATAAACAAGTCTACAATGAGAAGTTCACCCATCTTCATTTTGAGCTGAAAAAACCACATACATTGGATTTTAAAGCTGGTCAGTTTGTGTCGGTTTTGGTTGATGATGACGGCACCCGTCGCGCCTATTCCATTTGTAGTGACCCGGATATTGATCACGGCATTGAAATTTTGTTAGATGTAACACCTCAAGGCAAAGGCGTGACTTATTTGCAAAATTTACGATTTGGAGACGAAATTAAGTTTTTGGCCCCAATGGGGCGCTTTGTGATCGATGATGAAGATGATCAGACTGAGGCAATAGTTCTTGTCGGAACTGGTTCAGGCATAGCCCCTTTGCGCAGCATGGCTATTGATCAACTTAAAAATAAACAAGATCAGCGGCCCATTACGCTTTATTGGGGATTGCGTTACGCTAAACATCTGGTGTGGCAGGATGATTTTAGCCGCTGGTCAAAACAATATCCCAATTTCCATTTTCATCCCACCCTTTCTCGAGCAGAAAAAGGCTGGCCTTTGTGCCGCGGCCGTGTCACAAACTGTTTAAATGTGCACGACTTGCTGCCAAATGCTGCTTATTATTTATGCGGCGGCAAGGCGATGATTGACGATATGAAAGGAGTGTTAGCCAAACGCGGAGTAGCGGCTGACAACATTCACCACGAAAAGTTTTTTTAGAATTACGAGCCAGATCAGCTCACTGTTTTTAGAGCCCCAAAGTTATTTCCCGGTTATATAATATTTTTATAATATATATTTTAATAGTATTTACAGTTAATTTTTTTTATATAATTAAAAATTAGTTCACCGGCTTTTACTGTTTATGATTAAATCTGCCCTTCATTTAATTTTGAGCATTATCCTAATCTTGTTATCTAACTGTCTACTTTTAGACACTTTAGTTTATGCTGCCGATCTCAACTATGACTGGACACAGACAGTTGGAGGAACAGCTAATGAAGGTGGAAGCGGTGTTACAACTGATAGTGACGGCAATGTATATATAACTGGATATTTTAATGACACAGTTGATTTTGACCCCACCGACGGCACTGACAGTCACAGCTCGAATGGTTTCTACGATATGTATATTAGCCAATATCGTGCTGATGGCAGTTATGGCTGGACTCAGACGGTAGGAGGGGGCGATTTTGAACAGGCTTATACTGTTGCAGTTGATAAGAACGACAATGTCTATGTCGTCGGGGTTTTTAGAGGTACGGTTGATTTCGATCCCACCGACGGCATTGACAGCCGCACTTCAAATGGCGGATTCGATATCTTTGTTAGCCAATATCAAACTGATGGCAGCTATGGCTGGACTCAAACAGTGGGAGGAACAGAAAACGATTATGGTTATAGTCTTGCGGTTGACGACAGCGGCAATATTTATGTTACAGGCCTTTTTAGAGGTACGGTTGATTTTGACCCCACTAGCGGCACTGACAGTCACAGCTCGAATGGCAGCGGTGATATTTTTATTAGCCAATATCAAACTGATGGCAGCTATGGCTGGACGCAAACAGTGGGAGGCACAGATTTTGATGAGGGTTATAGCATAGTGGCTGATAACAACGGCAATGTTTATATAGCTGGAGATTTTAGAGGTACAGTTGATTTCGATCCCACCGACGGCATTGACAGCCGCACTTCAAATGGTGGATTCGATATCTTTGTTAGCCAATATCAAACTGATGGCAGCTATGGCTGGACGCAAACAGTGGGAGGGGCTGGTGATGATTATGGCAACAGCGTAGCAATTGATGACAGCGGCAATATTTATGTTACAGGCCTTTTTAGAGGTACGGTTGATTTTGACCCCACTAGCGGCACTGACAGTCACAGCTCGAATGGCAGCGGTGATATTTTTATTAGCCAATATCAAACTGATGGCAGCTATGGCTGGACGCAAACAGTGGGAGGCACAGATTTTGATGAGGGTTATAGCATAGTGGCTGATAACAACGGCAATGTTTATATAGCTGGAGATTTTAGAGGTACAGTTGATTTCGATCCCACCGACGGCATTGACAGCCGCACTTCAAATGGTGGATTCGATATCTTTGTTAGCCAATATCAAACTGATGGCAGCTATGGCTGGACGCAAACAGTGGGAGGGGCTGGTGATGATTATGGCAACAGCGTAGCAATTGACGACAGCAGTAATATTTATGTTACGGGATATTTTCCAGGTGAGGTAGATTTTGACCCCACTAGCGGCACTGACAGTCACAGCTCGAATGGCAGCAACGATATTTTTATTAGCCAATATCAAACTGATGGCAGCTATGGCTGGACACAGACAGTAGGGGGAACGGGCAGCGATATTGGCAACAGTGTAGCAGTTGACGACAGCCGTAATGTTTATATAACTGGTGTTTTTTCAGATACAGTTGATTTTGATCCCAGCAGCGAGACTGACATTGCCAGTTCAATTGGGGGATTTGATATTTTTATCAGCAAATACTTGAGGGACACAAACGAAGACAGCTCCGGTGATTCAACGATCAGCACCACTGCTAAGACTAGTTTTATTCCAGATGAACCCTCGGCTCCTAGATGTAATGCAATACCACCTACGAGTGTCCCCAATCTGTTTGAGATTAGAACTACGAGTACCAGTGCTACTATTTATTTTGTTCCAGCTGGCAGGCCGCTTAATAAGTACTTCCTTGCTTACTCGACTAGTCAGAATGAGTACCAGCATGGTTTAGAATGGGACAGCCTTTTTTCTACTGGAGTAATGAGTGTTACTATTGATCACCTAGCTCCTTCGACCACCTACTATCTATCCTTAAGGGCAGGTCATGATTGTGCCACGGGTGAGTGGAGTAATCCTCTAGAGATTAGTACCACCACTGGTGTTGGTATGGATCGGGTTTTTTATGCATACTTACTGGAGGGATGAGGGTAATGATAGTAATGATATCAGTGAATGCTTAGAACCGAAAAATTTGCAATTTATAGGTTTAAACTAGGGTTCACTCAATTGTCAGTTATTCAATCTAAGACTTCAAACAATAGCGATGTCTAAATACCAATTTCAGGTCGATTCATCCAAGTGCATCTCTGCCGCCAGCTGCGTAGCCTTGGCGCCTAAAACGTTTCAGCTGGATGATGACGAGATCGCTCAGGTAATAGATGGGGCTGGTGATGATCCTGAGATTCAGTTGTTGGCTGCTCAAAGCTGTCCCGTGGGAGCGATTAAGGTTATTGAAGTCAAAACAGGTAAAAAAGTTTGGCCCAAAAACGAGTAATTTCGGTTGCTTTGAATTAATATCAAGGCCTCTTGGCTTGCATTTTGTATAAAATTTAGTTATAACTAACAATAAATAATAAATACTAATTGACTTTACTATTTAATACGAGAAAATAACATCAATCTATAACACTTCTGCCCCCCTTTGACAGCTGCCCAATATTAATAACAGAATTAATTTATAACCAGAAAGGCTGCTATGAACGTCAAAAAATATTATCCTTTTATTATTCCCACGATAGCCCTATTGTTGGTGGTTGTTTTAGCTTTCCGTTGGTACCATCTTAGAACCAGTCGTCAGAACGCTGAGCAAGATTTAGATATTCAGATCGAAAATTTAACAGAAGAAGAAATGCAGATTGTAAGAGGCACAGAAGATGTGAGCACTGTTCCTTTGGAGCCGGAAGAACCTGAGGAGTTTGTGGCCGGTCAGGTTCGATACAAACTACAAGATGACAGGTTATTAGTAACCATCAATGCTGAGCTGCCTCAGACTGATCAAACTTATCAAGTTTGGCTTCAAGCTGAAGATGCTGACGTTCCGCAAAAGGCTTTTGTTTTAGCCTATGGAAAAGGTGGTTATATGGGTAGTGCCTCACTTTCTACAGAAAATCTACCTTTGGAACTAATTGTGAGTCAGGAAACCAATGTTGCTGATATGGAGATTGAGCAAGAATTACTCAGGGGAAGAATTGAAGCGGATGTAGTTGAAATTGAGTAAATTGCTGCTTGAGGTCATAGTCTGGTTCTGTTAGTCTATAGCTATACCAGGCTAAACTTGAGACAGGATTTAATAGTTAATAATCAAAATATCAAATTTAGCAAGGACTATTAATTAATAACAATTACCCTTATTAGGGAAGAAAAGGAGCATTTATGGCAGTCAATGCTTACAGTTACACCAATTCCAAGGGGCAGACTTACTATCTCCACAAGAGAGATGTCACCTTAAAGAATGGTCGAGTCCAAACTATTTATTTCTTTGCCCGCGATGTTCGTGAGGGCGCTATTGAAATGGTGCCTGCTGGTTATGAAGTGGTTGAAACCAAGAGAACCGGTATGCCTGTGTTGCGCAAGATTCGGACTGAAGAGTAATTAGTTTGCTTAAGTTGAATTACAGATTGCAGTTTTATAAGCCCGCATCTTTAAGATGCGGGCTTTTTGATCGTGTTTTTGGCTCTATAAGATTTTACGCTATAATTTGTTTATTCTGATTTGTCCTTCGCGGCAAGTTTACTTATCGAAAGATAGGCTATGGGAGACAAATCAGAAATGAGCCCATTTCTAATCTAATACTAATTTGCGAATTTATTATGTCGAATACTCACATCTCTGAAAAAGAAGTTTGGCAAAAACTCAAAACCGTGATTGATCCGGAATTAGGCCTGGATATAGTCAGCTTGGGTTTTATTTACGATGTCCAAGTTAAAGATGACCAGATTAAGATTAAGTATAGCTTGACCACACCCGGCTGCCCTTTAGCAAATTTTATTGCTCAAAATATGAGGCAGACCCTTTCTGACTTAGTTGATAACCCAGAAACTCAAATTGAACTGCAATTAGTATTTGATCCACCTTGGAATCCAGACATGATGAGTCAAGAAGCCCAAGAAAGTTTGGGATATAATAAATAGCAATGAAGCAAGAATCTTCTCAAACTAAACCTAATTTAAAAATATATTTAGGGGCTGATCACGGTGGTTATCAACTCAAAGAAGCCATTAAAGAATGGCTTATGCAGCAAGATTTTGTTGTTCAAGATTTAGGCGCCCACCAACTTGATTCTCAAGATGACTATCCCCAATACGCTGCGGCTGTAGCACAATCAGTGCAAGATAAGCCCCAAGCAGTGGGTATTTTATTTTGTCGTTCCGGCGGCGGGATGGCAATTGCCGCTAACAAGTTTGCTAATATTAGGGCGGTGGAAGTTTTTAATCAAACTAGTGCTCAACATGCCCGCCAGCATAATAATGCCAATGTAATCTCTTTAGCAGCTGACTGGATCAGCCAAGAAGAAGCTCAAGCCGTTATTCAAGCTTTTTTACATACCTCTTTTTCTCAAGACGAGCGTCACCAGCGGAGGCTTGAACAAATTAGGCAGCTTGAAACTCAAGATTAATTTTTTTATCAAGCAAATTAAGATTCTACCCACCAGGGTTTAATAATTATTTAGGTTTTTTATATTATGAAATTTTATCCGGCCTTATTATCAGATTCAGTTGCAGAAATTCAAAAACAATTGTCAATCGCCCAAAGTTTAGAACCAGTTGAGGTGGTACAAATTGATGTGATAGATGGTCAGTATGCTGATAATATGACTGTCACCCCGCTAGATTTAGTTGATCTGGATTTTCAAGATTTAAAAATTGATTTTCACTTGATGGTTGAGGAGCCAATTAACTATGTGTCTGAAATCATACAGTGCAATAAGCAACTGCCAGTGCGGGCTGTTATTGCGCAAATCGAGCATATGAGTAATCAAGCTGAGGTTTTGTCAGAATTAAAAAAAAATAAAATTCAAGCCGGATTAGGTTTGGATTTATTTACTCCAATCGAATCTTTAGACTTGTCTAGCGCCAGTGATATTGATCTCATTCAATTGATGGGTGTTGAAGCTGGCTTTCAAGGACAAAGCCTGCATCAATCTGTGCTCAAAAAGCTAGCAGACTTGATTCAATGGTTAAAAATTCACAACTTATCTGCTGAAGTGGTAGTTGACGGCGGAGTAAAATTAGATAATATTTTACTATTCAAGCAGGCAGGGGCTGATGCCGTGGCTGTGGGTAGTTTGCTTTGGACATCTGAAAAACCAAGCCAGATTGCACAGCAGATTCAACAAATTTAAAAAAATTGAAAAATTTTTTACCAATTCAGTTTTATATAAATATTAATGTTTTAGAAAGTATTTAAAATGAAAAGAAAAATAGAAATTCCGGAGCAGTTTAGTGCTCATCAAATTAAAAAAGTGGCTTTTTTCGGTAGCGCTGATCTACCTCAAGATCATCCTCTATGCCAGCAAGTTTTCAAAACAGCCCAAACTTTAGCAAAACAGGGTAAAATTATTGTCAACGGTGGTGGACCCGGTATTATGCAAGCAGCCACTCAGGGGGCTGAATCAGTTGAGGGAGAGACAGTAGCCATTACTTTTTATCCTGAGAATATGCCCGAGTTTGAAGGACGCGAGAGCGATAATCAAGTTGATCAAGAGCTGGAAACAGCCAATTATATTGAGCGTATGTTTGGTTTGATTTATTATGCAGATCTTTTCATTTGTTTTAAAGGAGGGACGGGCACTTTAAGTGAATGGACCACTGCTTGGCTATTAGCTCATTTGTATCATGGTAAGCATAAGCCTTTAATTTTATTTGGTGATTTTTGGCATGAGGTTTTGGATGTAGTGCGCAAACACTTTTTCATTGGTGAAAAAGAGATGGAGGTTTTTAAGATAGTAGAAAATCAAGATGAGCTGCTTAAAGCCATACAAGAATTGGAAGCTGAGTTGACAGCTCGAGCCTGAAGCTTTTTAAACCGGGCTTATCTTTTTTTGGCGCAAAGTCTACTCTATAATGGATTAGACTCTTTATGCATCAAATAATTACTATTGGTTCTGCCCTAGTAGACGTTTTTATTCATACTCCTGCTTTTCAAAAAGTAGACTCACCTCAGGGAGCAATGCTGTGTCATACTCATGGCGATAAGCTTGAACTCAAGACTTTAAATGTATATACCGGCGGCGGCGGTAGCAACAGTGCTGTTGGTTTTGCTCGGTTAGGTTTTGAAACCGCTGTTATTTGTGAAACCGGCCGGGATAATTTTGCTTATTTAGTTAAGCAAGATTTTATTGAGAACCAGGTAGACACAAAATTGATTATTGAAGAAAAAAAAGAGCAGACCGGAGGATCAATTATTTTAGTTTGTGATGAAGGTGAACGAACCGTTTTAGTACATCGCGGGGCCTCTTCTTTATTAGACCCGTTTGATATTCCCGGTTATTGGCTTGCTCAGGCTCAGAGAATTCATCTGACCAGCATTGGAGGACGTCAACCTACTTTAGAAAAAATTTTTTCAGTGGTAGAAAACTCTTCTCAGACCAAGCTGTCCTGGAATCCTGGTAAGAGCGAACTTAGTCTCTTAGCCAACCGTCAATTGTCAATTAAACAAGTGCCAGCTGATATTTTCATAGTTAACCAGAGGGAATGGGATTTGGTTCACAATGTTCAAGAGGAGATTCTTCAAGAAATTAATTTAGTAGCGGTGACAGCCGGGTCTAAGGGTGGAGAAGTTTATCAGCAAGGTCAGCACCTTACCCACTTCCCTGCTCTTAGCTCAAAAGTAGTGGATACTACCGGAGCCGGAGATTCTTTTAGTGTTGGTTTTGTGGCAGCCACTATGTTAGGTAAATCAGCTCAAGAGGCAGCTCAGCTGGGGTCAAAAAATGCAGCTTCGGTAGTTGCTTATTATGGAGCTAAACCTGGTATGATGTTTAAGAAAGAATGGTTACAATAGATTTGACAAAAAAAATCTGAGGATTGAGTTTTAGATTGATCGAAAAATAAACACTAACTGCCCATGGATCAAAAACCTGATTATCAACAAATTTTAGAGCAAGAAATTCACGAACTGCAGCAAAAAGTGGAGCAGTCTGAAATGCCTGATGAGTTAAGGCGTAAGGCTCGCAAAGACATCGTTGCTCTACAGCGTAGTGTGGAGTTGGGTAATTATGATGTTAAATATGAAAAGGTCAGTAAGTATATCGATTGGATTTTAAGAATTCCCTGGCATGAAGAGACAGAAGATCGTTTGGATATTGAAGAAGCAAAACGAATTTTTAATGAGCATCATTATGGGATGCAGGAGGTTAAAGATCGTTTTCTAGAATATATCTCTGTTTTAAATTTACGCAAAAAAAATTATGCTGATGAGGACTTCCGCGCTCCAATTTTATTGTTGGTTGGTTTGGTGGGAACGGGTAAAACTACTTTTGCTTATTCCTTAGCCGAAGCTTTGAATAGAAAAATGGTTCGAATTCCTTTTGGCGGCATGGGTTCAGCCAAGGATTTGCGCGGCGAATCGCGTTTAATTTTAGGCAGTGAACCAGGCCGAGTCATTAAAGGTATTGCGCAAGCAGAAGCTCGCAACCCTGTTATTCTTTTAGACGAGATTGATCGTATTAGCGATGAGGCCACTCGGGAGATTATGGGTACTTTAGTAGAGCTGCTCGACCCAGCTCAAAATCATGCTTTTACAGATAATTATGTTGATTATCCGGTTAATTTAAGTCAAGCCATTTTTATTGCTACAGCCAACAATACTACTCAAATTGCAACTGCAGTCATGGACAGGGTCGAAAAGATAACTATGCCTTCTTATACCGATCAAGAAAAAATTGTGATTGGTAAGGAGTATATTTTGCCGGAATTATTAGTGCAGGCAGGCCTTAAACCAGAGCAGTTTAAAATTGAAGACGATGTTTGGCCTAGCATGGTTCGACCTTTAGGCTTTGATGCCGGTATCAGAACTCTCAAGCGTACTTTGGAGGGAGCGGTACGCAAAGCGGCTCGAATCATTGTGGAGCGGGATTTTGATCAAGTAATAATTACTCAAGAAAATTCTAAGATATTTTTGCCAAAATATTAAATATTAATTATTATTTATACCCCGTCAGCCTACCTTTCGGTAGATAAACTTACTGCGGGGAATAAAT
>CAZSQY010000001.1:42303-47852 GCA_964609285.1 uncultured Pseudomonadales bacterium | reverse complement strand
ATGCGTCCGGCTGAGGCTTTGTTTGAAGAAGAAAAAGCCACCATGGAAGCTGCTCTGGCTATCATCAAAACCGGCAAGGTTAAAAGCTGCTCGGATTTAGGTGCGGCCGGGATTGGAGCGGCTGTGGCTGAGTCGGTCCGCTTTGGCGGCCTGGGAGCAGAGATCAACCTAGCCAAAGCACCGCTTAGAAAACAAGATTTAACTCCGGAAGAAATTTTAATTTGCGAGACACAGGCGCGCATGATGTTTCAAGTCGATCCCAAGGATGTTGAAACTGTTTTAAAGACAGCCTCTGATCTGGGAGTAAAAGCGGCTGACATAGGCAAGGTAACTGATGGCAGCGAATCTATTTTTATGTATAAAGATAAAGAAATAGCCCGCATTCCGGATAGCCTGCCGGCCGGGTTTGAAAAATAAATAGATTAAATTTGTTTAAAAACCAAGTTAATTGCTTAGACAAGTAAAATACACTTGCAGTATCTTCAGGCCTCGATCCGCGTAAACAGATAGCTGCTGATAAACAGTAAGACTGCTGTCACGCCGGTCAAAACTAGGAGATCGGTAGCTAAGCCCAAATAAGAATTGCCCAGCATCAATTGACGCAAACCATCTACACCATAAGTTAGAGGATTGACTCTTGCAACAATCTGCAAAGCTGGTGGTGAATTTTCTAAAGGAAACAAAGCACCAGACAAGAAAAAAGTTGGCATCACCAAAAAATTCATAATCAACTGAAAACCGTGAAAATCTTTCATGAGCGAAGCAATGCCTGTGCCCAAAGCACTATAAAGCAAGGCAATCAAAAACATCAAGCCTGCTGCTGCGGGTAAAAGCCACCAATTATAGGGGCGAAAGCCAAGAAATAAAGTAAAAATAAACACCATCAAACCTTGAAAAAGTGCAATAGTGGCTCCACCCAATACCCGCCCAAACACAATCTCTAGGCGAGAAACCGGCGCCACTAAAGTTTCTTTTAAAAAGCCAAACTCTTTGTCCCAAATTAACTCAATGCCACTGAAAATAGCCATAAACAATACTGCTTGTACCATCACTCCGGGGGACAAAAAATTTATATAACTGCCGCCTTCGGTTCTTTGATACATTGAACCCATGCCAAAACCTAGAGCAATTAAAAATAACAAAGGCTGACCAATTGAGCCAATAATGCGCGATTTGGAGCGCCAATAGCGCTTAATCTGACGCAGCCACATGATGTAAATGGTGCTTAGCGTGTCTTTGCTGATCATTTTATGTCCTCTTTTTCTGTTGCTCCTTTCTACCCACGGCGGCGTTTGACCCGCCGGCGCATCTTTTCTAAATTTTTAATTGTTTCCTCGCGAATATCTTTGCCGGTAATGGTTAAATAAGCTTCCTCTAAAGACTGGGTGTTTGTCTCCTCCTCCAGCTCATTAATCGTACCAATTGCCACAATCTCACCATGATCAATAATGGCAATACGGTCAGCCATTTTTTCTGCTTCTTCTAAATAGTGAGTCGTAAAAAAGATAGTTGTTTGATACTTTTGATTGAGTCGATGAATATGCTGCCAAATTTTATTTCTGGTTTGCGGATCCAGGCCCAAAGTGGGTTCATCCATGAAAAAAATTTTAGGATGATGCAGTAGAGCTCGAGCAATTTCCAGCCGGCGGCGCATACCACCGGAATAAGTCTTGACCAAGCTTTTGCGGCGATCCCATAAATCCACGATATTCAACAAATCCTCCATTCTTTGGCGTCTTTTTGCTTTGGGCACTGAGTATAAAACACCATGAAAATCCATATTCTCCCAGGCTGTGAGCTCATCATCCAGACTTGAATCCTGAAAAACTATACCAAGTGCATTGCGGACTTGATCCTGCTGAGTAACAGGATCAAACCCATTAACCAACATTTTGCCTTTAGTAGGCCGCAGCAGGGTGGTTAGCATACGAATGGTGGTGGTTTTACCTGCACCGTTGGGTCCGAGAAAAGCAAAAATTTCTCCTTTATTAACTGAAAAAGACAGATTGTTGACAGCGGTTAAGCCGTTGAATTTCTTGGTCAGGTGCTGGACCGAGATGATGGTGGAGGCAGAATTTGGTTCAGTCGCAGCTGCTTGGTTGGGGTTGGCTGAATTGAGTCTCTCACCAGGCTTGCTTAAACTGGCTGAAGCTGGCTGAATTTTTGACTGATTCGAGCGTAGCATGACAATTATTGTAGCAGAAAAAAGAAATTGGAATTGATGTATAGCAACTAGCTGTTTTAATTAACCTCTATTTCTATTACTGATCGCAGTTTCTTCATAGTTGACACTCCGCACAAAGCGATTTTCCATAACATCCTTTTATAATGCTAACTCTGGTAAACTAGTTAAATAGTCTAATTTTTTCTGTAAGTGTATTCTAAGGCAAGCTATTGCTGAATCATTCAAATTAAATCTTGCAACCAACTCAGGCAACCTGTCAATTTTCCACTAACGCAAGGTTTCCTCTTTTATTTCGAGCAGCAAAAACTCTCTACTTATATTAAAATTTAAAATATAACTTAAAAGCATTATTATGAAAACTTACCTCATTGCCCTTACTCTTTTCCTGCTTATCGACATGCTTTGGCTGGGCTTAATTGCTAAAAACTTTTATAGTCAGCAAATTGGTTTTTTAATGACGGACAATATTAACTGG
This sequence comes from uncultured Pseudomonadales bacterium, assembly GCA_964609285.1. Lineage (GTDB taxonomy): Bacteria > Patescibacteriota > Microgenomatia > UBA1400 > PJMF01 > CAZSQY01. Next base: position 45,192 of record CAZSQY010000001.1, on the reverse strand, counting down.
CTGGCTGCGGTCATCTTTTATCTATTATTTATAGCCGGCTTAACTATTTTTGTCATTCAACCAGCAGTGGAACAAAACTCACTTATTTTTGCCCTAACTCGAGGAGCGTTATTTGGACTAATCACCTATGCAACCTATGATTTAACCAACTTGGCTACAATTCAAGATTGGCCATTCCTGGTTTCTGTAGTAGATATTATTTGGGGAACAACCCTAGGCACTTTGGTTTCTGGCTTAAGCTTAATTATTTTACAGTTGATTGGTCTGTAAACGCAGAAAATTAAAGAGGAATTATATTTCTTTTCTTTGCTGCCGAAATCAGCTTAGTTTTATTAGAATCAACTTATGTCACCATTATCAAGAGAATCAGAACCAGAAAATATCCGTCAGCAAGAAGAGCCACAAGAAGCAAAAGATGCCTATAAACTATCACCTGAAGACTTAAGGTGTCCAAAGCGAGGAATAGTGGCATGGTATAGGCAATTAGTTGCTTTTCAACGTGAAGGCATTAAGAAATACGGTGTGCGGCCCCAAATGCCCAGAGGTTTGTCAAGAAGTCGAAAAAGAAAATGGTTGACAGAAGTATGGCGCCCATACCTTAAAACAAGATCAGAAAAAGAACAGCTATTTATTAATAAAACAAAAGGTCCAGGAAGAAACAGGCACACAGGCCCCCGGCATTCTACCTTGCTAAGATAACTTCCCCGCCCAACAATTCAAACATTTTAAAACAGTAAAAAGAACAATTCTTATCCCAATCTCATATTAAGCTTTTCCCTACTGCCTCATTTTTGCTATACTACACCCATGGCAAAACCCACCAAACACGCAACCCCAATCTGTATCGCTTTAACTATTATCGCAGCTCTTGGTATCATTCTCGGCCTGGCTTTTGCTCAGCCCTTGATTCCCATTATTCTGCTGATACCAACCGCCATCTACGAAGTTTATAGGACCGAAGGCACAAGCACTAAAGCTGCTTCTTGGGGCATGTTGGGCTTGTTAATTGCTGAACTGATTTTTGTAATCTTTGGTATTGATTTTGATCTGGCTCAATTTTTAGGCCGCTCCACCACTTACATCCGCGGTTACAGCATTCCGCTGGGTAACATTCAAGTCATCGGCCCCAGTTTAATGGCCGTGTTGTCAGTTATATTAATCAGCAATACCCGCGGCCGCTACACCAGATGGCTAGCAGGCATTATTCTTACCACCGCTTTTGCGATTATCTACACTGTAGATCCCACTATTTTTCAAGAATTACTTAAGCTGGCTGTGGATGAGGGATTAAGGAAGTTTTAACACTCAAAATTGCCATTATTTACTAAAGTTAGCTTGCGCCACTATCTTTTAATCCTTAACCTGCTATAATTTTAATTCAATTAAATAAATAAAGATAAAAGACTATCGACAAATACAAAAAGACATCTTCTCAGACAAAATTACCCAGTGATTGAATTTCCCAATTTTTTCCCCAGTATTTTAATTATTTTTTATTATTGATTATTCTGAGTTATTAATTAGTCCTTACAAGAAAGGAGCCGACATGGACAACGACGTTCAAATGAACGACACCGTACAAAAAGAGACAGGAGCCATTAATTGGTTTAACACTCAAAAGGGTTATGGTTTTATTAGCCCTGACAAAGGTGGCAATGATGTGTTCGTACACATCACCGACCTTATGTGTGATCCTAACGATTTGCGTGAAGGTGTCAAAGTTGAATACATTGAAACCGAGGGCGATAAAGGCCTTCAGGCTAGCCAAGTTGCTTTAGCAAAAGCTGAGTAATTTGATTAATTAAATCAACTTAAACAAAACCCCGCCGCGAAGGCGGGGTTTTTTGTAGAGTTATCACCTAATCTTAAAATTATTCAAGTCTTTGTTATGAACTGCGAGGCTTGGGCACTTGAATCTTTCGAGTCTTATCATCATCATTGCCTGATTCTTGACGCTGCTCATACTCTCCAGAAGAAAAAGAGTCATATTTTTCAGGTCTGCCACATCTTTGAGGTTCGTATCCTCTTTCCTTTGACAAAGGCTTTGCCATAAAAAGTTAAAATAATTATTAATCACATCCGACTCAATACTAACAAATCCTACTGCCAATTCAAATCCCAGCTAAATTTTGTTGTACACTAAAACAACATGCTAAACTTAAAATTTAAGCCGATCTTTAAACAGTCAGCTTCATCGATTGGTTCAAACCTGTGATTAAAAGTGGGTACAACTTATTTATTAATTTATATAAATTAATTTGAATCTCACTATGTCTAACTGGTTTATTTATATGGTTCAATGTAGCGATGGCACGCTTTACACCGGCTGCACCAATGATCTGGAAGCCAGGCTGGAAGCGCATAACAGCCAGAATGGGGCTAAATACACTCGCGGCCGGACACCGGTCAAGCTTGTTTATCAAGAATTCTGCCAAAACCGCTCCGAAGCACAACAGCGCGAGCATCAAATCAAGCAGCTGACTAGAGAAGAAAAACTTATACTGTGTGAAGGCTCCTAAATAAACACATTCTTAACGAATTTATTTCAAACACAGGTCGCTCCGTTAGGAGCGGCCTGCTTAATTATGACTAATTTATTCCATTTCTACTCTATTTCAATCAAAGATAATCTTCTACCACTGCACCAATATCAACCCGATCCTGCCATTGCTTAATTAGAGGCTCAGATTCAAGATGATCCACCTGCTCATGATAAGCAGGAATATTTTCATTCTGGAAATAAATCCCTGTCTGAATCTTTTCCCTTTCAGAAGCGGCCAGCTCGAACGCGGCCTGCCAGTCACTCGGATCGTGATCCTCTAATTCAATCACATGATCTTTGTACCATTTAAAGTCGTGAACCTTGTTAAAGGTCACACACGGCTGCAC
>CAZSQY010000001.1:6617-42203 GCA_964609285.1 uncultured Pseudomonadales bacterium | reverse complement strand
AAAGCTGCCCGAAAAGCGCGCAGGATGCCAAAATTGCCGCATCCCGGACACCAAGTAGGTTCAATCGGAGATGTAATAGATTTTTTAGTTATTTTCATAAGATGTTCCTAGCTAGTTGATGTCCTCCTTATTTTTGCTGATTAATATATGACACTAAATCCTCGGCATAAAACGGCCGGCCGTCGTAGCGCAGCAGCATGTCATCCATTTCAATATCAGTATTTTGTTTAATCCAATTGGCACCTTGTCCATTGGCATTGCCCTCAACCATCACCAACTTCTTAGCTGACTTAGCTAGCTTAGTAAAAGCAGCCACTGGCAAAGGCTTGATACAAGGTATATGGATTGCATTAACTGTGCCTTTCTTGGCCCGCTTAATTGCCTCTAGGAAGACATTCACGGTCGAACCCCAGCCGACAAAAGTAATATCAGCTTTTTCCGGACCAATTAAATATGGTTCCGGCAGCTCATCCATAATTGTCTCCATTTTACGAGCGCGTTTATCAACGGCCTTGGCAATGGTCTCAGCATCCTCAGTGGCATATCCCCACTGGTCATGTTCATAAGAGTTGGCTAAATGCAAACCATATTCCTGACCCGGAATGCTGCGCGCTGAAATACCGTCTTTAGTATCTTTGTAACGCAAATAAGACTCATCTTTAGTTAAATCCTTGGCAGTCGCCATACTGTAGCGTTCCAGATTATATTCTTCATCCGGAGTGGGCATTGTCTGATGAGATTCCAAAATATATTTATCAGACAAAATTATAACCGGCAGTTGATATTTTTCTGCCAAATAAACAGCAGTTTGCGCCAGTTCAAAGTGTTCTTCGACCGTGCCAGGTGTTAAGACTACTTTCGGGAAATCACCGTGGCCGGCAGTCAATACAAACTGTAAATCAGCCTGAGCTGTCCAGGTTGGGACGCCGCTGGCTGGGCCGGTCCTTTGAGCTTCTAAAATTACTAAAGGAATTTCAGCTGTACCGGCAAATGACAAAGCCTCAACCATTAAAGCAAAACCACCACCGGAACTTCCGGTCATGGCTCGCACGCCGGCAAAGGAAGCACCAATCGCTTCATTAATGGCGCCAATCTCATCATCAACCTGTTTAACTACCACGGGCAGCTTGTGCTTATGTTCGTTCATAAAATGCAGCAAGCCTGTGGCTGGGGTCATGGGGTAAGCACTGTAAAACTGCAGCCCTGCAGCCAAAGCGCCCATACCCAGAGCCTCATTGCCGTTAAGTAAAATCCGGTCATCTTTTTTAACCGGAATATCCATTATAGGTTTCAGTTCTTTTTTGGCTTGCTTATAGCCAAGGTCAAAAGCTTTAAAATTCTTTTTGACCAATTTTTCCTGTTTAAGCTCATCTTTGAGCACTGCCTTACAAATGTCAGGCTCAAGTCCAAACAAGTAAGCTGTTACACCCAGGGAAACCACGTTAGCTGCCAGGGCAGTGCCGGCCGTATCCTTGGCCCAGGTCGATAGGGACATTTCGTGAATCTGCTTACCCCATTTTTTGGTGTGTTTATCTTTAAGTTCACCAAAGTTGTCATTATAAATAATGACCGTTTTATCGGTCATTTCATTTTCGTGAATTTCAAAACCGTCTTGAGTGTAAATTACAATAGCATCAAGTTCGCGCTGCTGGCATGAGCCATTCTCAAAGTCAGCATAAACTTGGCCGGTTTGATGGCCACCGCGGATTAGCGATGGATATTCAAGGTAATTAAACGATTGCATGCCATGACGTTTGGCCATCTTTGCCATGAGTTTAGAGGCCAGCATCACACCATGCCCGGCTTCACCTGCGATTTTCCAGTTAAAGGAAGGTTTAGATTTAGACATAATCCTCTTTTCGGAGACGATAATTAGTAATATTAATTACAAATTTGATCACTATGAATTGAATACTACTTGTGTATTCAGCTCTTATACTGTACCTGGTAAATCAATTCGAGTCAACTGTTGAGTGGGGTCAAAATACATCAAAATATTACAAATATTTAAAAACGTTTTTTGATTGTTGTTTGTTAATTATATTTGCGATTCAGCTGCCTTATTTTCAGCTTATTGTCAGTTTTCTTGTATAGAGTGTTATTATGAAATCCAAACTTATCATCTTATTCTTCTTAAGCCTTGCTTCAGTCGCTTATTTGCAGGTTAAACCCGCCATTGCGAACTCAAATTATGCTAGCTTCAATCAAGCCCTTCCCGCCGAATCAACCAAACTTATACAACAAATTGAGTCATTACAATTACAGCTCAATACATACCAGCTTCAACCCATTAAATTGAGTGCTTCTCAAGAGGCTGTAGTGGCAGCAAAAAGCGCAGACTTTGAACTCACTCGCCATTCTCCGACAGCTATAATCAGTGTTATAATCAGTGGGTTATGTTTCTTAACAGCCAGCCTGCTCATTTATGTTAAATAACAAAACCCTGATCAGCATTAAAGCCTTTACGCCTGCAGTGCTTTGGGCTTTACTGATTTTTATTTTTTCAGAACAGGAAATGCTGCCCAGCCTAAGCTTATCAGCGCCTGATTTTGTTTTTAAAAAAAGCGCCCACATGTTTGTTTATGCTGTACTTTACTTACTTTTACTCAAGGGCTTTCAAAGAATTGGCTATAGTCTTCAAAAAATTTGGTTGAGGGTATTAATCATCTGCTTCTTGTACGCTGTCAGTGATGAGCTACACCAAGCCGCTGTTGCAGGGAGAACTGGTACTGTTAGAGACGTAGGTTATGATATGCTAGGAGCTAGCCTCATTTTTCTTAAACAATTTAGTTACATTTAAACACACTCGTGGATCAGTGTTTTTAGCCTAAAAAAAATCAGTATTTAATACTTGACTTAATCTATCAAAGCAATACACTAAGTATCACGTTGCTTCTAATTTATAGATATAAAATGGTCACAATAATTAAAAATTAGAAAGGAAAAAGGAAATTCTATGACTAAATCCCAATTGGTCGATATTGTTGCTAAAAAAGCTCATTTAACTAAAAAGGCGGCTAAAGATGCCATTGACGCTTTATTTGATGAAGTCAGTCGTTCTCTCGAGAAGGGAGACAAGGTGGTTATTTCTGGTTTTGGTACTTTCTATGTTAATCGCGTTGACGACAAGGTGGTTGTTCCCTTTGGAGAAGAAGACAACCGACAAGTGGTTAAGTCTCACCGAGTGGTTAACTTCCGTGTGGGTAAACCTCTACGCCGCAAGGTTTGGTAAAATGCCTTGTTAACAAGTTTAAACCAACAATTGTAAATTTAATTGTAAATTTAAAATCCCGCTATAAAAGCGGGATTTTTTGTATATTACATTTATACCTATTGTGCAATCAAAATAAAAAAATGCAAAAATTTAGAAAGAATGGCTGTAAAATTTGACCTAAAGCTCTAGCGCTTGGGGGATTGTCTTTTACGACGAGCTTTGCCGCCTCTGCCTGGTTTGCGTGTCTCTTTCATGCGCGGATCCCGCGTTAATAAACCAGCTTCTTTTAAAAACGGCCGCAGTTTAGGATTATGATCTTCTAAAGCTCTAGCCAATCCATGAACCACAGCATCTAACTGAGCAGCTTTACCTGAACCTTTCACCTGAACTGTGACTGCAAAATCATCCATTGTTTTAGTGACTTGAAATGGCTGCGAATAATTAACTTGAGCCGCAGGCACATCAGCAAAATAATCAGACACCAATTGATCATTTACAATAAAATCTCCCTCATCTTCATAAATTCTAACTCTAGCAATAGCCACCTTGCGCCGACCAATACCTTCAGTATACTGCCCCTTAGGATAGTTCAAGTTTTTAGCGACCGACTGCTTACTGCCTCCATTTTGGTTTTCGGAGCGCTTGGCTTGTTTAACAACTTTGGAAATTTGTTGATTATGTTTCATAGCTAAATCTAATCTGACTTAATTTGCGATTGATGCTGATGTTCTGAGCCCGGATAAACTTTTAATCGAGCCAGGCGTGATTTACGAAACTTATTACTTGGCAGCATATTTTTCACTGCTCTGTGAATTATTTTTTCCGGATACATATCCAACATTTCTTGAAAACTGCGTTCTTTTAACCCTCCGGGAAAGCCAGTATAACGCCGATAGACCTTCTTATTGGCTTTATCTCTGGTTAATTCAATCTTTTTAGCATTAATCACTACCACATAATCTCCTGCATCTACATGTGGAGTATAGGTAGACTTATGTTTGCCAATTAACAGTTGAGCAATTTCAGTTGCTTCTCTGCCTAAAATTTTTCCTTTAACATCAACCAGATGCCAGTCTCGACTGACATCTTCTTTGCGCTGCATAAAGGTTTTATTTTTTTTCATGAGCTTTTAATTTCTATTCAATTTTATTTAGATTCAGGTTTAGTTAATTGACCTAAATTCTCGGGTTTTTTGATTAGCTCTAGTCTAGCCATAACGGCATTATCCCCTCGTCTTTTGCCCAAAACCGACAAAGTCGTATAACCTGAACTACGGTCTTCCATAATCGGCGCTATCTGCTGAGTAAGAGTGTTAACCATATCTCTTTTGCCAAAAAAGCGATGCAGTTCCCGTTTGGACTCAAGGTTATCCTTTTTGGCCTCAGTAATCAATTTATCAGCCCAACGCTTAATTTCTTTGGCCTTAGCCTGACTTGTTTCAATTTTGCCATGCATAAACAACTGCCGCAGCAGGTTGCGTAAAGTTGCCCGGCGGTGCTTAGTAGATCGACCAAAATATCTTTTATTAACTCTATGTCTCATGTTTGTAGCGTGATTGATTAGTTTTTAACTTTAGCTAATGCTTGCTTACTAATAACTGTTTAGCCAACTTTTATATCAACTAGTTAATCTTTGAGCCCTACCCCTTTCTTATCTAAAGCCTGATCAATAATTTCAATGCTTTTTTCTCCAATGTTTTTCACTTTTGAGATATCAACCTTGTTAGCATTGACTAAATCATCAACAGTTTGATAACCGCCGCGGCGCAAAGCATTAGCAATGCGGGTGGGTAAATCTAACTCTTCAACGGTTAAACGCAATGTTTCCGCTTCCTCCGGACTTAACTGTTCCTTTTTTTCCTCTTCTTCTGGAACCATCGGATTAAAAACTTGCTCGAATTGAGCAGCTAAAATCCGGGCAGCCTGATCAACAGCGTCCAATGGAGTAATAGTGCCATCAGTCTTAACATCTAACAAAAGCTTGTCGTAATCGGTGCGGCGGCCTACACGGGTTGATTCAACCCTGTAAGAAACAGTTATCACTGGTGAGAACACTGCATCAACTAAAATCTCGCCAATGGCTTTTTCCTCAATTTGGTCACCGGTACGATAGCCTGTTCCTGATTCAATAGTTAATTCAATGTTGAGCTCACCGTCTTCTCCCAATGTAGCAATGTGTTGTTCCGGGTTTACTATTTCAAAACCGGCTTCGCACTCAATGTCAGCTGCTGTCACCTCTTTTTCGCCCTTTACTTCCAAGCGGGCAATGCCGCTTTCATCAGTATCAGCTTTAATCCTAATTTGTTTTAAGTTGAGTAAAACCTCCACTACATCTTCTTTTACCCCTTTAACTGTTGAGAACTGATGAGCGACGCCGTCAATTCTGGCAGTAGTTATGGCTGATCCCGGCAGTGAACTTAATAAGACTCTGCGCAAAGCATTGCCAACAGTGTGACCATAGCCATTTTCTAAGGGCTTAATGGTTAATAAAGAATGCCCCGATGACTTTTTTTCCTCATCAATGAGGAAATTGGGGTGCATGTATGGATATTGTTTAATATCGTGACTCATAATTTCTCCTTTGTTTCTCCTCCTTTTTGATTTATAGCTGGCATTTATATTTGCTTTTCGCTTTAATCAAAAAGAATCCGTGTACTAGGTAAGTTAATAATTGATAAATTTTAAATCTTGTTTATAAATTTTTGTAAATTCTTCTGTTTAGCCGAATCTTAACGTGAGTAGAACTCAACAATTAGCTGTTCATCGATTTTCTCGTCAATTTCATCTCTCTCGGGATAACGCACTACTTTGCCTACATTATGTTTGCGTTCTAACCAGTCAGGAATCACATAAGCCTCATCAGCCATTTTAGCTGAAATAGCTGGAATATTAGTCGCTGATTTCTTAAGAGTAATTACATCCTCGGCTTTAACCAAATAAGAGGGCACGTCCATTTTGCGGCCATTCACTTGTACATGTCCGTGTGCCACCAGTTGTCTGGCAGCTGCCCGGGTTGGAGTCCAACCTAAGCGGTAAAGCACATTATCCAGGCGTCGTTCTAAAAATTGCAAAAGAGCAGAACCGGTACCGGCTTTACTTTGAGCAGCTTTATTATAGGTTTTTTTTAACTGCTTTTCTAAAACTCCATATAAATATTTAACTTTTTGTTTTTCTTTTAATTGCACACCATAATCAGATAAACGGCGGCTGCGTCTTTGCCCATGCTGACCGGGTTTAACGTTAATCCTTTTAGCTGTTTTTAACGCATTAGACTTAAGGCTTAAGTCTTCTCCAATCTGTCTTTGCATTCGTTGTTTTGGTCCGGTGTGTCTAGCCATATTGTTTACTAATTTTAATTAATTTCTCTGTTTACGAGCGCGAGTGCCATTATGAGGCATAGGTGTCATATCAGCAATTAGGCTGATTTTTACACCTTTTCCTCTTAAAACTCTTAAAGCCACTTCACGTCCTGGGCCTGGCCCCTTAATAAAAATCTCAGCTTGTTTCATGCCCATATTCAAAGCCTGATTGATAGCATTTTCCGCAGCAATAGTAGCAGCATAAGAAGTGGATTTTCTTGAACCCTTAAAACCGGAGCTGCCGGTTGAAGACCAAGCCACTGTGTTGCCCTTTTGATCCGTGATGGTAATGATGGTGTTATTAAATGTAGCAGTTACATAAATGCGAGCAGTGTTCACCACCTTTTTTTTACCGGATTTTTTGCTGTTGTATTTTGCCATGATAAAAATATTTCAAATCTGAATTAATAAATTTAGGATTCGTCTTCCTTTTTGGCATCTTCTAACTTCAAAGCCTCTTCTTTCTTCAGCGCACCAACTGTTTTACGCTTACCCTTGCGTGTACGGGCATTAGTTCTTGTTCTTTGGCCTCTAACAGGCAATCCTTGAATATGCCGAATGCCTCTGTAGGTCTTAATTCGCTTTAAGCGATTAATATTGTCGTTAACCTGACGGCGCAAATCACCTTCGATCGGATATTCTTCTAATAGTTTTTGAATTTGATTAATTTCTTGACTAGTTAAATCTCTGGCACGTTTGTCTGGATCAATTTTAGCCTGCTTAACTATTTTTTGAGATCGAGTTGGCCCTACGCCGTAAATATACCTTAAAGCAAAGGGTACTTTTTTCTCTCCTGGTATGTCTTTTCCGGCAATTCTTGGCATTAAATTTTATCCTTGTCTTTGTTTGTGTTTAGGATTATCACAAATTACTCGCACCACACCTTTGCGACGGATAATTTTGCATTTAGCACATCTTTTTTTGACTGCAGATGAGACTTTCATGATCTTCCTGATTAAATAATCCTTATTAATTCTTTAAAATTCTTTTTTAATATTTTTATTAGTTGAGCGATAAGTGATTTTACACTTACCCAAGTCATACTTAGAGACATAGGCCTTAACAATATCCCCGGGCATAACCCTAATTCTGTACAAGCGCATTTTTCCTGATAATGTCCCTAAGAGCAACTTGCCTTCCAAGCCCTCAACTTCACTATCAGTTACTCTGACCCTAAACATGGTATTTGGCAAGCATTGCTCCACCTCACCGTAGATTTGGAAACGGTCTTTACTTTGAGTTCTAGACTCAGGTTTATCTTCTTGCCGCTTTTCTTTAGCAGCTCGTTTGTGTTGTTGTACTTTTCCCATAATAAATTTCTGCTTAAACCCATTCACTCGAGGGTTGTGTTCACATCTGTTTAATCACATTAATTTTAATTCTTAACTTTTCTCCCTCAAGTAGACATCTAAAACAGAGTTTCTGATTATATCAAATTAAAAGCCTGGTATCTAGTAGAGAGTGACATCTAATAGAAAAAGATTTTAAAAATTTGCTGTCTAAGATTTGCTTTGCAATAGCTTTTTTTTATCCCTTGAGTTGTTGAGTTTCCGCACAATTTCATTAAACACTCCTTGCACATCTTGCTCTCCATCTACTTTTATTAGTTGATCACGTTTTTCATAAAAATCCAAAACATCGGCTGTAACCTTATGAAATAACTCGATTCTTTTGCGAATTGCTCTTAAAGTCTCGTCCTCACGTTCACTAGTTCTACCTGAAATTCTCCACAGAGCTTCCTTATCAGAAACATCAATAAAAACCACTTTTTCAGTGCCGTCAGTAAAAGCTTCTGCCTGGGGCACTGTCCGAGGAAAACCGTCAATGATATAGCCATTTTTATATTCCGGCCTTTTTAAATACTCCATGACAATTTCAATAGTTTTCTCATCCGGAACTAAAGCACCGGCATTTAACGTTTCTTTGAGCCAGCGGCCCAAACTAGTTTTGCTTTTAGCCATTTGGCGAAAAATGTGGCCGGAAGACAAATAAGGAATGCCAAATTTATCTGATAAAAGCTTACCCTGAGTGGATTTGCCAGCTCCTTGAATGCCGATGAGAACGATTTTCATAAAATTATATTGTTATTAAGCACAAATTTGTAATTTACCTAAATTTTTGATTGATTTCAAGAGAAGTTTGCTCATGTGTATTGCTCGTAATCCTGACCAACCAATTGACTCTCGACTTGTTTAGCTGTATCCAAAACCACCGAAACCACAATTAAAACACTGGTACCACCAATAGCTAATGATTGAATGTCTGTCAAAGCCTGAGCTAAAGATGGTAGAAGGGCTATAAAACCTAAAAACAAAGCTCCAACTAAAGTTACTCTTGTCACCACATATTCAAGAAACTCTCTAGTAGCTTTGCCTGGTCGAATTCCGGGAATAAAGGCTCCGCTCTTTTTTAATTCTTGTGATAAATCTTCGGCATTGAAAAATATTAGGGCAGAAAAATAAGTAAAAGCAAAAACTAATAAAAAATATAAAATCATATATGCGGCAGAGGTTTGATTAAACCAAATAGTGAGTTTTTGACCAAGATCAACTAATGTTTCATTGGCGGCTGATTGCAAAATTCGTCCCAAAAAAGACGGCACCAACATCAAGGATAAAGCGAAAATAATCGGCATGACTCCGGCCACGTTCACTCTAACTGGTAAATGCGTTTTTTGACCACCCATAATGCGGCTGCCTCTAACTCTTTTTGCATATTGCACCGTAACCTTACGGACTGCCTCGTTCATAAACACCACTAAAGCGATCACAGCCAGGAAAACCGCCACAAAAACTATCAACTGGAAAAACTGTTCTCCTCGAATAATGGCCGTAGTTTGAGCCACAGCTACAGGCAATTGGCTGGCAATACCAGCAAACATGATCATGGAAATACCATTACCAATCCCATACTCGCTCACTAATTCGCCTAACCACAGTGTAATCATAGCCCCTGCTACCAAACTGCTAATAACAGCCAAAAGAGCTAAGGGTGTAGTGGCAGTTAATAAATTTTGTGAGCGCAAAAGAGCAATTACTGAAATACTTTGCACAATGGCCAGAGGAACTGCAATCAAGCGTGTATATTGATTTACCTTAGCCTGACCTGATTCTCCTTCTTTTTGCATTTCTTTAATAGAAGGAAAGACCATACCTGCCAACTGCATGATAATTGAAGAAGTAATATAAGGATTAATGCCAACGGCTGCAATGGAAAAACGCACCAAAGTCCCGCCGGAAAATATATTAAGTAAACTTAAAAACTGACTTCCAGCAAAAATAGCTTGAATTTGCTGCGTGTCTACAATTGGTACAGGTATGTGAGCCAGGATTCTAAATACTAGAAAAACTAGGGCTGTAAACAAAATCTTTTTACGCAACTCTGGCGTAGAAAAAACTTTTTTTGCTGTTGATAAAATTTGCTCTATCACGGACAGATGGTTTGGTTTATGAGTTAGATGATGGTGCTGGTTTAATGGTACCGCCTAGATCTTTAATGACTTTAGCCGCTCCAGCCGAAACTTTAATCCCTTTAACTGTAATCTTTTTTTTGAGTTTACCGCTTTTAATAATCTTGGCTTGTTCAAAACGAGAATCGATGATGCGGTTAGCTTTAAGTGTTGCCAAACTCACTACATCAAAATCAAAGTTATTAATGTCACTAAAAGTAATCTCTGCCACAGGCCGAACCTGCTTAAAACGGCCCTTACCGCGCAGCATTGGGATTCTTCTGATTAAAGGCAGCTGCCCACCCTCAAACCACAACGGAATTTTAGAGCCAACACGTGATTTTTGACCCTTCATGCCACGATTAGTAGTGTGCCCACCTTTGCCGGACCCGTAACCACGACCCAGGCGTTTTTTCTTTTTAGTAGTAGTTTTTTCAAGTTTATTGAGTAACGACATATTGGTTAAACCTTAGCTAACAAACTTAAACTATTTGCTAGATTTTTTAGTCTTTGCCTTTTTAGTCTTTTCTTTTTTGGACTTTTTAGATTTTGTTTTTTTATCAGAGCTCTTCTTATCAGAATCTGACTTTTTACTAGCTTTTTTCTTCTGAATAGTTTTCTTAGCTGAACTCTTTTTTTCTGATTTAACTGTCTTCTTTTGTTTAGATTCTTTTTTTGATTTCTTATTTTTTTTCTTGGACGAATCAGCTTTTTTCTTAGATTTATCAGATTTTTTCACAGACTTGGCGCTCTTAGATTTAGCACTTTTCCTTGCAGTCTTCTTTTGAGTTTTTTTTCTAACTTTTTGTTTACTTGATTTGTTTTTAAATGATTTATCCTCTGTTTTTTCCTGCTCTACTTCAATCCCGCGCACCTTTATAATTTGAGCAATCTTTTTCAATGCTTCCATAGTGGCATGAACACTTGAAGCCTGATTATCACTTCCTAAAATTTTAGCTGAAATATCTTTAACACCAGCGGCCTCAACCACAGCTCTTACTGCTCCACCAGCGATAACACCAGATCCTTTGGCTGCCGGCTTGAGTAAAACTTTGCCTGCTCTGTGCTCTGCCTCAATCCTAAAAGGAATGGTGGTTCCCTGAATTGGTACTTCGATCATCTCCTTCTTAGCTTGTCGAACTCCTTTGCGAATAGCAGACACTACATCTTTAGCTTTGCCTAAACCAACCCCGACCTTGCCCTTTTTATCACCCACTACCATCAAGGCGGTGAAACCCATTTGGTCTCCACCCTTGGTCTTTTTAGATACCCGCGATATTCGGATAACCTTTTCATCGTATTCTGATTGTTGGCGATTCCTCATTGTTTAAATTTTGATTATTTAGTTATTAAAACTCAATGCCTGCTTCTCTTAAAGCTTCGGCCACTGCTCTGACGCGCCCATGATAACGATACGGACCTCTGTCAAAAACAATTGCTTTAATCTTTTTAGCTTTAAGTTTTTTAGCTAATTTTTGAGCAGCTTTAACTGCACGCTCTGTTTTTGTGCCTTTAGGCTGATCTTGTCCCATATCACTAATACCTAGCAAGGTTTTACCTGACTCATCATCAATTGCCTGTAACTGTATATACTGATTAGAACGAGCAATACTCAGCCTCGGCCGTTTAGCCGTACCTTGCAGCTTGCTTCTGACTGCCATTTTTCTTTTTTGCTTGGTGGTATGCTGTTCAATTTGAGACATATTATTTGCAAATATTCATTTACCTTTGTTTGATCTACTCAACCGCTGCCTTTCCTGGCTTAAGCTTAACAACCTCGCCTTCATAACGAATACCTTTACCTTTATAAACTTCAGGCGGTTTAATAGCGCGAATATTAGCTGCCATTTGCCCTACCTTTTGCTTATCTATGCCCGAAACATAGATTGTATCATTGCCCTCTAATTCAAAAATAACGCCTGGCACCGGATCTACTATTACAGGATGAGAATAACCTACAGCCAGCTCTAAACCTTGACCTTTTTTCTTTACTCGATAACCAGTTCCCACCATTTTTAAAGTTTTTTTATAACCTTCAGTCACACCAATGATGTGATTGTTAATTAAGCTCCGCACTAACCCATGACAGGAACGCGTTTGTTTATCATTTTTATCTCGGCTGACCCGCACTTCGTTATCCTGCACTTCAACTTTAATGTTCGCAAGAAGTGGTGCACTTAACTGCCCATCCGGGCCAATCACCACCACTTCATTTTCTTTAACCTCAACCTTAACTTGGTCTGGAATGCTGATGGGTGTTTTTCCAATTTTTGACATAATTCTTGATTTTTGAGCTAACAGTTTCGCTTCAGCTTTACCAAATTTGACAAATTAATTCGCCGCCTATATTTTTCTGACGTGCTTCATTATCAGTTAATACTCCCTGGCTGGTTGTAATTAATGTAATACCATATCCATTTAAAGTTACAGGGATCCTATCTGCTTTGGCATATAATCTGCGGCCGGGTTTAGAAATACGTTTAAAACCACTAATAGCCGGCAACTTGTCCACATATCTGAGTTTTAATACTAACTCGTTTTGCGGCTTCTTCTCTTCCACTGCCACATCTTCCAGATATTGATGATCCTTGAGTTTGAGCGCAATCGCCTCCTTTAATTTAGAGTGCGGCACCCTGACTTCTTCTTGATGTGCCATCAAACCGTTTTTGATTCTGATGAGCAAATCGCTAATTGGATCACTGATTAACATAATTATTTCTTTAAAATTTAGTTCTTATTTACTTGCCTTAGTTACTCCAGGCAGCTCGCCTTTAGAGGCTAATTCGCGAAAGGTTAAGCGGCTTAATCCAAAGTAGCGCATATAACCTCGAGCGCGACCTGTAATTTTACACCGATTCACCCCTCTAGTCGAGATTCTATTTTTACGGCTCTCACCTTTGCTTAAGTATTTTTTAAAATACTTTTTTCTTTTTTCCCGTAATCTTCTGGATTTAACAATTTTTGCTGTTCGTGCCATAGTTTTTATTTTATTTAATTTAAGTCAATAATTTATTTTTAAATTTCTTAATTGTCTTCCTCATGAGCAAAAGGAATGCCCAACAGTTCGAGCATTCTAAAGGCCTGCTCTTGATTATCAATATTAGTCACAATATTAACCTGCAAACCTCTCACACTCTCAATTTCATCATAATCGATTTCCGGGAAGATAATCTGTTCTTCTAAGCCCAAACTGTAATTACCCCGGCCATCAAAAGCTTTTCTCGAAACACCACGGAAATCCTTAACTCTCGGTAAAGCAATTGAAATTAATTTATCTAAAAACTGCCACATACGATCTCCGCGCAAAGTTACTTTTAAACCCAAAGGATCACCCTGCCTCAGTGCAAAATTAGAAATGGCTTTGCGAGCCTTAGTCACAACCGGCTGTTGACCAGTCACCACAGCTAGCTGCTGTTTAATATTTTCTAGTGCCCGTGCTCTTTCTCTAGGATCGACCGGTTCTGACACGCCAGTATTAATTACAATCTTAGTAATTTTGGGTGCGGCAAATTTAGTTGACAAGCCAAACTCTTTTACGAGCTGGTCAACTATTTCCTGCTGGTATTTTTTCTTTAAGCGATTCATGATTATTTTTTACTTTTTTTTGAATCTTTTTTATCGTTCGCTGCTGCCTGCTCTTTATTGTTTTTAACTTTAGTATCTTTGTTGGTTTTAGATTTTTTACTTGATTTTTTAGTTGATTCAGCCTTAGAGTTATCTTTCTTTCCCTGATCAATCTCTTCACCAGTTTTTTTAAAAATCCTGATTTTTTCCACCTGGCTGCCTCTTTTTTTAGTTTTGTAACCAATTCTGTCAGGCTCGCCCTGATTATTCAAAATAGCGATATTAGCCACGGGCAAGGGTCTTTCCTGACGGATGCGTTCACCTGGCCGATTAATCATGGGCATAGGTTTAACGTGCTTTACATACTGATTGGCTCCCTCAATCACTACTCGATTCTTTTGTGGCAAAACCCGAGTAACAACACTTTTCATGCCTTTATCTTTACCGGCTGTGACTAGTACTTTATCTCCAACTTTAAATTTCATAAATATTTTTTTAATCTTTTTTTATAAAACCTCTGGGGCTAAACTAGCAATTTTATTAAAACCATTGGCCTTAACCTCGCGAGCAATAGGGCCAAAAACTCTAGTCCCCAACGGCTGCGGCTTATTTCTTGACTCAACAATCACTACTGCATTGTCATCAAACCTAATATATTCACCAGATTCACGTCGTTTTTCCTTTCTAGTTCGTACAATTACTGCCTGCACCTTAGTACCTTTAGGCAAGCTAGCATTTTTATCTGCATCAATCACAGAAGCTGAAACCATGTCTCCTACATAACCAAATCTACGCCTTGATCCACCATAAACTTGAATAACCCTAATTTTCTTAGCGCCAGTGTTGTCTGCAACATTAAGTACACTTCTAAGTTGTATCATGGCTTTAAGCTGATTCTTGATTAACTACTTTAATAACTTTAAACCTCTTAGTTTTGCTGTAAGGGCGGCAAGGTTGAATCATCACTGTTTCATTTAGTTCTAAATCTAAATCTTCTACATGGCAGGCATATTTTTTACTACGCCGCACATACTTCTTATATAAAGGATGCTTCCAGCGCCGAGTCACAGTGACTGTGGCAGTCTTATCATTTTTTAAGCTAGTAACAGTTCCCTGTAAAGTTTTCATAAATAAGTATTTAAATATTTCTATTTATCTTCTTTTTTCTCTGATTCTTCTGCTTGTTCCTGCTTGGCCAAAACTTTTTGTTTTGCCTCCTGCAATAACTCTTTTTCTCTAATCACAGTTTTAATGCGGGCCAATTCTTTTCTTAAATGATATGGTTTTGAGGTATCCTCAAGTCGATTGGCTTCCTGTTCTAAACGAGCCAGAGTCAAATCTTTTTGCACTTGCTGCATTTGCTCCTGCAGTTTTGCTATGGTTAGATCGTGTAATTCTGACATAATAAATTCGTTAATAATCCGATAATGTTAAATTTAACGACCTTTAACAACAAATTTTGTTTTAACTGGTAATTTATGAGCAGCTTTTCTAAAAGCTTGACGAGCTGTTTCTTCGTCTACGCCGCCCAATTCAAAAATAATGGTTCCCGGTCTCACTCGCGCTTCATAATATTCAACTGCTCCTTTGCCTGAACCCATCTTCACTCCTACCGGCTTACCGGTAACCGGCTTATGCGGGAAAACCCGCACCCAGTACTTTCCGGTCCGCTGAGTAACAAAAGTAATCTTTTTACGAGCCGCTTCTAAAGCTGTGGCTTTAATCCGACCTCTTTCAATAGCCTTCAAACCATACTCACCAAAGTCAACTCGGGTGCGGCTCTTGGCCTTACCCTTTAGTTTTCCTCGAAACTCTTTACGGTATTTTCTACGTCTCGGTTGTAACATTTTTATTTTTTCAAAATATTATTCTTCAATCACCTCGCCTTTATAAATCCAAACTTTAATTCCAACATATCCACTTCTGGTTTTAGCTGGTGACTCATAGTAATCAATATCTGCCCTTAAAGTTTGAGTTGGAACACTACCCTCTGAATAAGTTTCAGTCCGCCCAATCTCAGTTCCTCCAATTCTGCCGGAAAGCTGTATTTTAACACCTTTTGCCCCTGCAGACATCACCTTGTCCAAAGCTTGATTAACTGCTCGTCTGTGTGGATAACGACCAATTAACTGCTGAGCTATTCTTTCTGCTACCAGCTTGGAACTTAATTCAGGCTTTTCTACTTCTTCCACCCGAATACTGACTCGCATTTTCTTAGAAGCTTTATCTCCACTTTCAGCCAGCAATTTTTCTACACCATGCTTAATTTCTTCAAGATTTGAACCACCTTTACCAATAACTACACCGGGACGACTGACGCTTAAAACAATTTTTAAAGTAGCTAAAGAGCGCTCAATTGTAATCTCATCTAAACCAGCGTGGGCTAATTTTTCTTGTAAATACTCCCTGAGTTTATAATCTTGCAATACTTTATCAGAATAATCGTCTTTGTCAGCAAACCACCGTGACTTCCAGGAGTAAATATTGCCGATACGATATAGTGTTGGGTTGACTTTTTGTCCCATGTTAATTTAGTTAACTTTTATCAGATTTAGCCTTAGACTTTTTTGCAGTCTGCGACTTTTTCTGTTGATTTTTAGTTTTTGTTTTTTTAGTTTGTTTTTCTTTAGATTTACTGTCTGCTGTTGAATTTTTCTTTGTTTGATCTTTAGTTTTTAAAACAACTTCAATATGAGCAGTTCTCTTTAAGATCTTATGTGCTCTGCCACGGGCAACTGGCTGCCATCTCTTATAAGTCGGTCCTGTCTTAACTAAAATCTGATCAATTTCTAAATCTTCAAATTTTAATTGATGATTATGTGTGGCATTAGCTACTGCTTGCCGCAACGTTTTTAAAATTACTAAGGCAGGCTTACGCTCAATTAAAGCTAATTGTTCAAAAGCCTCTTCTAAAGGCAAATCCTTAACTTGATTGGCAATCAGCCTTACTTTTCTTGGCGATTGTCTGGAATTTTTTTGCTCAGCTCTAATTTTCATGATTAGTTATATGTTAAAAATATTAAACTATGTTTTCGAAATAACTCGTTTTACCATTCTGCCGTGACCTCTGAACTTGCGCGTAGGAGCAAACTCACCCAAACGGTGACCAACCATTCCCTCATTCACAAAAACTTCCTCAAAATCCTTACCATTGTGAATTAAAAAAGTGTGTCCTACAAAATCCGGGGCAACCATACAAGCACGATTCCAAGTTTTAATTGGTTCTTTATCACCAGTCTTTTTTTGCTGATTGACCTTGGCCAATAAGACTTTATCTACGTATGGTCCTTTTTTGCTGCTTCTTGACATAAAAATAACTTGTTTTAATAAATTAATTGTATATTAGTATTACTGCTTGACTCTACGGTCTTTTACTATCCATTTATTACTATGCTTGCTCTTACGAGTTTTCTTTCCTGGAGAAGCAATCTTGCCCCACGGAGTTTTAGCATATTTCAAACCAACCCCACTGCGGCCCTCACCACCACCATGTGGGTGGGAACCTGGGTGTTGAGCCGTGCCTCTGACGGTTGGACGAATACCCATTAAGCGCTTGCGGCCTGCTTTACCAATCTTTCTGTTTTTCCAATCTTTGTTGCCGACCTGTCCGATTGTAGCGAAACACTTCAGATTTATCAATCGATGCTCCTTGGAAGGTAGCTGAACTACCGCGTATTTTTCTTCCTTAGACTGAATATAAGCAGCCGTACCTGCGCCTCGCACAATCTGCCCACCTTTGCTCGGCGTCAGCTCTAAATTATGAATTGGCATACCAACCGGAATCCGACTCAAAGGCAAAGCATTGCCTGATTTAACTTCAGCTGATTCACCAGCCATAATTTCATCTCCAACTTGTAGTTGATCCGGAGCCAAAATATATCTTTTTTCACCATCTCGGTAAAAAACTAAAGCAATGTTGGCACTGCGCATCGGATCATATTCAATTCGTTTAACCACTCCCGTTACCTCATGCTTATCACGTTTAAAATCAATAATTCGCTGCTTCTTTTTTACACCACCACCGCGGTGCCGCACAGTAATGTGCCCCTTATAACCCCGACCCTGGCGCTTCTTATGACCTTTGCGTAAAAGCGATTTTTCAGGTTTTCCTTGATGCAGCTCTTTTTTCTCCACCTTAATCTGGTGTCTAACGCCGGCTGATGTTGGTGTTTTCTTTTTCAACATGATAATTAAAAATGCTTGATTTTAATGATTAACTTTCTCCTCCAATATCAAATAACTCAATGGTTTGACCTGAAGTCAGTTTAACTAAAGCTTTTTTAGTAACAGGAGACAAACGACTCAGACGCTGACGACCTACCCGCCGCCTCTGACTGGGACGAATAATAGTATTAACCCGTACCACCTCGACTTCGAACAGTTCTTCAATAGCTTGTTTAATTTGAGTTTTATTTGCCTTATAAGCCACTTCAAAAGTGTAAACATTTTCCTGATTAGCCAGGCCTAAAGACTTCTCTGTAATAACTGGTCGTTTAATTAAATTAGTTTTCATTTTCTTGAGTCATCAATCTGGCTTCCAATGCTTCCAAAGCCGGCTGTGTCATTACAATTTTATTTGCCTGAGCTACAGTTAAGGCGTTTAATTGTCTGGCTGTAACTAACAAAACGTTTTGTAAATTATTCAAAGATCTTTGTACCTCTGTTTTTTCCTGCGCTACCACTATTAAAAATTTGTTTTTATCAAAATCAAGATTTTCGTCTTCAAACTTAGCTGCAATTTTCTTTAATAATTGAGAGGCTTGTTTAGTTTTACCCTGTAATTCAGTAATTTCATCGTTTAAAACAATATTGTCTACTTGTGCTGACAAGGCTGCAACCAAAGCTTGATGTTTAAGTTTTTGCGTAAGCTTGCGTTTCCAATTTTCCTGTCCGGTTGGCCCATGTGCCACTGCTCCACCTACAAATAAAGTGGCATCTTGAGCACCGTGGCGGGCATTACCCGTTCCTTTTTGGCGATACCACTTACGAGTGGTACGCGAAACTTCTGAGCGTGTTTGAGTTTTACTCGTACCCTGACGCTGATTAGTCAAATAAACACGTATGGCTTGAGCCAAAAGCTGATCATTTTGTTGATCAAACAGCTTATCACTGACTGTGATATGACTGTCGCGGCTGGTAGTTCTAACTACTCTTAATTTCATAATTATTTATCTTTTTTCTGATCTTTTTTTTCTTTCTTTTCTGCTTTTTCTTCTTTCTGACTTGCTTCTTTTTTTTGATCGGATTTCTTCTGATCTGATTCAGCACCGGATTGAGTTTGATTTTTCTCTTCCTGTTCTTCCTGATGACCTTTAACCTCAATACCAGAAGCTAGCTGATCAAGTTCTAAACCTTTTTTTTCTCCGGTTTTAATAATTCTTACAATCGAACCTCTGTAGCCTGGGATAGGACCGCTTAACCAAACTTCTTTTTTTTCTGGATCAAGATGAACTACGGTTAAATTAATGACTGTTTTAGTCTCTGCGCCGTAATGACCCGGCATCTTCTTACCTTTGTGCACCCTGCCTGGATCAGTCATGGCTCCAATTGAACCAGGAGCACGTTCTCGGTCTCTCTGACCGTGGGTGCGATCTCCCCCATGCATTCCGTGTCTTTTAATCACGCCGGCAAAACCACGTCCTTTGCTAGTTCCTTGAACCTTTACCACATCTCCAACCTCCAAAATATCAGATAAATCAAGCATTGTACCGGGCTTAGCCTTCAAATCTTGCTCATTCTTATCATCTTCAAGCAAATAGCGGACACCTCTAACTTGCCGCACTCCAAAAGAAAAACCGCTCTTTTTGATTTTTTCTCTGAGCGGTTTCGATGTATTTTTAAGTTTCTTTTTTCCGTAGCCAATTTCAAAAATAAGGCAGGGCTGTTGTTTGCGAGTATTACTGCGATAATTAATCACTTTGCTTTTTTGCTGACCTAAAACCACATTATCGTCCACCACGCATTTAGTAACAGGTAGCCTTTTACCCTGCTTGGTCCAGACTTGAGACATTCCTCCTTTGGTCGCAAAAATAGTATTTAGCATTGTTATAAACTCTTAAATTTTGTTTTTGATTATTAGTCACAACTATTGAGGTTGTTAGTAAATCACCATTTCACTACTATCAAACCTACATCTTAATCTGAATATCAACTCCTGCCGGTAATTCTAAATGCATTAATGAATCTATTGTTTTGTTGGTTGGCTCAATAATGTCAATTAATCTCTTGTGTGTTCTGATTTCATAATGCTCCTGTGCGTCTTTATCCGCATTAGGAGAAACCAAAACAGTAAACTCTTTAATGTGAGTCGGTAAGGGCACTGGACCCACTACCTTAGCCCCTGTTGATAAAGCTGTCTGTAAAATTTTACGGCTGGCTTCATCAATTACTCGATGATCGTAGGACTTAAGCCGCACCCGAATTTTATTTTGATAGTCTGCCTTATTACTTTGACTCTTTGCCATAAATAGTTCAGTTGTTAATCAAACTCTAATTTTTATTCAATTTTCAATATATTTTTACTCTAGTCAGTATAAATAGTGACAGGCCGTGATTATAATAGATTTTAAGGCAAAAAACAACCCCGCCAAAGGCGGGGCTGTTAAATTAATTCCCTTAATTATTCAGTAACTTTAGTAATTGCACCGGCTCCAACAGTAATGCCACCTTCACGGATAGCAAACCGCAAACCTTCATTCAAAGCCACTGGCGCGATTAGCTCAACTTTCATCTTGGCATTATCGCCTGGCATAACCATTTCTACTCCTTCAGGAAGTTTAATTTCACCTGTTACGTCCGTAGTTCGGATGTAAAATTGAGGCTTATATCCAGTAAAAAAGGGCTTATGACGACCACCCTCTTCTTTTTTAAGAATATAGACCTCAGCTTCAAACTTAGAACGAGCCTCGATGCTTCCTGGTTTGGTAACAACTTGACCACGCTGGATATCTTCTTTTTTGATACCACGCAGCAATAAGCCAACATTATCACCAGCTTGACCTTGATCTAACATCTTGCGGAACATTTCAACGCCAGTAATGGTTGTCTCAGTATTATTATCAAAACCGATAATTTCGACTGTATCACCGACTTTAACAATACCGGTCTCAATTCTGCCTGTGGCAACTGTGCCACGGCCTTTAATTGAGAAAACATCTTCAACAGGCATTAAGAATGGCTTATCCAAATCACGCTCAGGTTCCGGAATATATTCATCAACTGCAGTAATTAACTCCATGACCTTTTCTTGTTCTGCATCATCACCCTCAAGGGCTTTTAAAGCAGAAAGACGGATAATAGGAGCATCGTCGCCATCATAACCATATTTGGTTAAGAGTTCACGCACTTCCATTTCCACCAAATCAAGCAGCTCTTCATCATCGACCATATCAGTCTTGTTTAAAGCAACCACAATCTTTGGTACGTTCACCTGTTTGGCTAATAAAATGTGCTCTCTGGTCTGAGGCATAGGACCGTCAGTAGCGGCCACTACCAAAATAGCACCGTCCATCTGAGCAGCACCGGTAATCATATTTTTGATGTAGTCCTCGTGTCCGGGAGCATCAATATGAGCATAGTGGCGGTTCTCCGTCTCATACTCAACGTGCTTAATATTAATAGTGATACCACGAGCAATTTCTTCCTCGCTGGTCTCAACATCTTCGTAACCCAGGGGTTGATTAATATCTCCTGGTAATTTTTTGGCCAAAACATGAGTCATAGCAGCCGTTAAAGTGGTCTTACCATGATCAACGTGACCAATAGTACCAATATTGACGTGGGGTTTTGTTCTGTCGAACTTAGCTTTGTCTGGCATATTGTATCCTTGTTAGGTAGTTTGTAATATTTTTTCCAGAGATAATATTGTATCGTAATTTTAAGTTTCTATCCAGTACTTACTCGACTAAACGCCTTTTCTTTCCTTAACAATTTCTTGAGTAATTGAATCAGGCACAATATCATAGTGAGAGGGGAGCATCACACTGCTGGCCCTTCCTTGAGTCATGCTGCGTAAAATAGTGACATAACCCTGCATTTCTGCCAAAGGCACAATGGCGTTAATAATTACAGCATTTCCTCGAGTTTTAGTACCTTTAATTTGAGCACGACGGCCGCCCAAATCACCAATAATATCACCCATAAAATCTTCAGGGGTAGTGACCTCTACGTTCATCAAAGGCTCAAGCAGCACTACTTTATTTTGACTCAAAGCAATTCTTAAACCCTTGGCTCCGGCCATTTTAAATGCCACTTCGCTTGAATCAACTTCATGATAAGAACCATCATATAAAATTACTTCCATATCAGTTAAAGGATAGTCTGCTAAAAAGCCGCGCTCCATCTGTTCTTGCACTCCCTTATCTACCGGATTAATAAACTCACGAGGAATAGCACCGCCTTTAACTTCGTCCACAAACTCATAACCAGTGCCGCGTTCTTTAGGTTTAATTCTTAAGTAAACATGACCATACTGACCGCGTCCACCAGATTGTTTAATATATTTACCCTCAGCCTCAGATTCCTCCAAAATTGTTTCACGGTAAGCTACTTGAGGTTTACCGGTATTAGCATCAACGCTAAACTCACGGCGCATCCGTTCTACTAAAACTTCCAAATGCAGCTCCCCCATACCACCAATTAAAGTTTGGCCGGTTTCAGGATCAACCTTGATTTCAAAAGTAGGATCTTCACTGGAAAGTTTATTCAAAGCCACACCCATCTTTTCTTGGTCAGCTTTGGTTTTAGGCTCAATCGCTAAATAAATGACTGGCTCAGCAAAAGTAATTCTTTCAAGTTCTATTGGGTGTTCTTCGTCGCAAAGTGTATCACCGGTTGAAGTATTTTTTAAACCAATTAAAGCCACAATTTCTCCAGCCCGAGCTTCTTCGATTTCCTCACGCTCATTAGCATGCATTAATAACAAACGTCCCACGCGCTCTTTAGCATCTGTGCTGGCATTGTAGACATAACTGCCGGACTTAAGTATGCCCGAGTAAACCCGCACATAAGTAAGAGTGCCGACGTGTGGATCAGTTTGAACCTTAAAAGCTAAACCGCAGAAGTTTTCCTCCGGCACTAATTGTCTCAGTTCTTCCTCACCTGTTTCTGGATTTTTGCCTTTAATTTGATCAATATCTAGTGGAGAAGGGAGATACTCGATAATAGCATCTAATAAAACTTGAACACCGGTATTTTTTAAAGAACTACCGGCAAACGTAGGTACTAACTCGTAGTTAACAGTAGCACGACGTAAAGCAGCCTTGAGCTCATTTACTGAAATTTCTTCTTCCATTAAAAACTTGTTCATTAGGGCATCATCTGTTTCTGCAATTTTTTCTACTAACTCGGCTCGTTTTTGCTCTACAATTTCTTGATATTCTTCAGGAATATCTTTCACTTCCGGCTCGAGATCGGCAGCTGTATCTTCCCAAAATAAAGCCCTGCGATCCAAAAGTTGAATTACCCCATTAAAATTATCTTCAGCGCCCATGGGCCAAACCATCACTGCTGGTGTCA
Source organism: uncultured Pseudomonadales bacterium (assembly GCA_964609285.1). Lineage (GTDB taxonomy): Bacteria > Patescibacteriota > Microgenomatia > UBA1400 > PJMF01 > CAZSQY01. The sequence continues at coordinate 19,103 of CAZSQY010000001.1, read as the reverse complement.
CACCAAATTTTTCTCTGATATCTTGTAAAGTCATTGCAAAATCAGCACCCAACTTATCCATTTTATTTACCCAACAAATTCGAGGGACATGATATTTATCGGCCTGACGCCAGACTGTTTCTGACTGAGACTGAACACCTTCACTGGCATCCAAGACCGTCACGCCTCCATCAAGTACGCGCAAGGAGCGCTCCACCTCGGCTGTAAAGTCAACGTGTCCCGGTGTATCAATAATATTAATTCGATAATCTGCTTTTTCTAGATAAGAATCAAAATACTGTTTCCAAAAGGTGGTGGTAGCAGCTGATTGAATGGTAATTCCGCGTTCTTGTTCCTGTTCCATCCAGTCCATGGTTGCTTCGCCCTCATGGACCTCGCCAATCTTATAATTGCGGCCGGTATAAAACAAAATTCTTTCCGTAGTAGTAGTTTTACCTGCATCAATATGAGCAATAATACCGATGTTGCGGGTTCTTTTAAGTGGTACTTGTTTATGATAAATCTTATCTGGCATAATTCTTTTTCAAAATTTTTAGTATAAAACAAATCTTATCTTGATGTAAAGTGCAAACCTATAAAATAGCAAATCTTAAGTATAACTCCAATAACAAACTTCAAATAGATGCAGCAACTCTGATAAGTTTGAAATTTTTACCAGCGAAAATGGGCAAAAGCCTTGTTGGCTTCTGCCATGCGGTGAGCATGGTCTCGGCGAGCAATCGCTCCACCCTCTCCCTTAAGCGCATCTAACATCTCTGCCTCCAATTTAGCAGCAAAGCTGTGGTATTTAGCATTTGGCCGCTTATTGGCTTCAAGCACTAACCAGCGGATAGCTAAGGAGTTAGCCCGCCTGTTTTTAACCGGAGTCGGCACTTGATAAGAAGCACCGCCCACTCGGCGTGACCTCACTTCCATTTTGGGGGCAACTACCTCAACCAGTTCTTCCATCAACTTTACTGGTTTCTTTTTAGTTTTTTTAGCTACTGCTTCCAAAGCTTGGTAAACATGCTTCATTGCAATCGCTTTTTTACCGCCCTGCATGGTGCGGTTAATTAACTTAGTAATTAAGACAGACCCGTATTTTGGATCTGGATCAATTGTTCTGGTGTAATCTCTTTTAGTTCTCATTAATTGCTTAATTCTTCACTACTTGTTTAATATTTAAAATTGTTCAACTTTTAACTACGATTTTTTAACTCCATATTTACTGCGACTGGATTTACGACCTTCCACACCAGCGCAATCATAAACACCACGCACAATATGATACTTCACACCCGGCAAGTCCTTAACACGGCCGCCTCTGACCAACACAATGCTGTGTTCTGCTAAGTTATGACCCTCTCCAGGGATATAAGCCGTGACCTCAACCTTGTTAGACAACCTCACCCTAGCCACTTTACGCAAAGCCGAATTTGGTTTCTTGGGGGTCATGGTTTTCACCACAGTACACACACCCCGTTTTTGTGGATTCGGGCTTTTAGTTACTTGCCCAGTTTCAGAATTATAGTCTTTGCGCAAGGCAGTCGCTTTAACTCTTTTTTTCTTAGGCTTGCGCCCTTTACGGATCAGTTGATTAATGGTTGGCATATTTTCTAATTTTATTTTCGTCTTGTTTAATAATTTATCGAGTCATGATTGCACATCAGCTCTTTAAAGAAATCAAATTTTAACACAGATTCATCGTCTGGGCTAGGCCTAGACCAAGAGGTGTGTGTCTCAAACTATTCTGCAATCCGAGCTCTGTCCTCAGTAGTCGGAATCAAGCGGCCAATAATTACATTCTCTTTTAGACCTTCTAGGTAATCGATGGCTCCGGCTGAAGCCGCATCAGTCAAAACCCGCTTGGTGTGTTGGAATGAGGCCGCTGATAACCATGAGTCTGTATAGAGAGCGCTGCGGGTAATACCTAACAGCAACACTTCGGCCGTAGCTGGTTCACCACCGGCGGCCAAAACATCATCATTCATATCCAAGAAATTACTGCGAACCACTACTTCACCGGTTAAGAGACCGGTATCTCCAGAGTCTTTAATTCTCACCTTATCACCCATCTTGCGCACAATCACCTCAAAGTGGCGATCATCAATGCTAATACCTTGAGATTCGTAAACTGCCTGCAGCTCATTAACGATATCCATCTGAGTTGCTTTTAAGCCTTTGATATTCAATAACTCACCATGATCAATCGAACCCATGGTCAGACGCTGGCCGGCATAAACTAAATCATCCTCTTCTACCGCCAGTTTGGCATTATGAGGCAGGGTAAACTCTTCAAACTCGTCATTAGTTGTAGAATTAACTTGCACAATTTGATCTCCATCTTTCGTCTTGATTTTAACTTTACCGGAGATAGTAGCAATAATAGCCTTGGATTTAGGTGTACGGGACTCAAATAGTTCTTCAACACGAGGTAAACCTTGAGTCACATCCAAACCAACAATTCCAGCCGAGTGCTTAGTTCTCATGGTTAGCTGAGTACCAGGCTCACCAATTGATTGAGCTGCGATCACTCCGACTGGAGTACCGATAGTCACTAACTCTCGATGTGAGAAATCTCGACCATAACAAGCTGCACACAAACCTTTGCGTGCTTCACAAGTGAGAGGAGAACGGACCTTAACAGTTTCAACTTTAGATGCGTCGATTTGTTCTGCCAGCTTCGGTTTAATTAACTCGCCAGCTTTGACAAGAATCTCGCCATCTACTTCAATATCCTCTAAATTAATCCTGCCTGCAATACGCCGCACAAATGATTCCGGCCGTTCTTCACGACTAAGATCGACTCCTTCAGTCGTGCCACAATCCTCAGTTCTAATAATTACATCATGCGATACATCCACTAAACGACGCGTTAAATAACCGGCATCAGCTGTTTTCAAAGCTGAGTCAGTTAAACCCTTGCGCGAACCGCGGGCAGAGTTTACATATTCAAAAATAGTCAAACCCTCTCTAAAGTTAGACTTGGTCGGCATTTCCACAATATTGCCTAAAGGATCAACTACTAAACCTCTCATGGCAGCTAACTGCTTAACCTGATCTTTAGAAGCACGAGTTCCGCCCGATTCAATAATAACCTTAACTGCATTCTTTTCTTTATAAGAATCCCAAGTTAAATCCGCTACCTTGTCAGTAGTCTCCATCCAAATATCAAAGTTCTTTTTCTTTCTCTCATCATCAGTAATTAAACCCTGCTGATAGTTTTGGTGAACTTGCTCAACTTGCTGGTTCGCCTCTTCAATAATTTCATCCTTTTCATCAATAATCTTACAATCGGTGACTCCTACTGAAATACCGGATAAAGTGGCTGCTTTAAAGCCTAAATCTTTAATATCATCAATAATTTTTACCACTTGTTCTTCTTCTAAAGTCTCGATGGCTTCGGTCACAATCATTTTGACGCGGCCCGAATCAATCGCCTCGTTCATAAAAGATATATCTTCTGGGAAAATATTATTAAACTGCACTCGTCCCAGAGTAGTACGAATTATTTTTGACTGACCATTTCTCACCAAGCGTACTCTAATCGGTTGCCTGAGATCAATTAAGCCAATCTGATGAGCGTGAGTAGCCTCATCAACATCCGCAAATATTTGTGAATATTCTTCTTTAGAATTATCCATGCTGGTGTGATAAAACACCCCCATAGCCATTTCCTTATTGGGAACTGAAATCGGCTGACTGTTGGCCGGCTTGAGTAAATTCTTGGTAGACATCATGAGCTCTATCGATTCTTTTTGAGCCTGCTTAGTCAAAGGTAAATGAACAGCCATTTGGTCACCATCAAAATCAGCATTATAACCAGCACAAACACAAGGGTGAATCTTGATGGCTCTCCCATCAATTAATTTAGGATAGAAAGCTTGAATACCAAGTTTGTGCAAAGTTGGAGCGCGATTCAACAACACTGGGTGATTCTTTGTCACTTTTTCTAAAACATCATAAACTTCTGGCTCACGACGATCTACCAGATTACGCGCACTTTTCACATTGGGCGCTACACCTTGTAAAATCAATTCATGAAAAACATAGGGCTTAAACATCTCCAAAGCCATATCTTTTGGCAAACCACACTCATTTAATTTCAACTCAGGACCCACAATAATGACACTACGGCCTGAATAGTCAACGCGCTTACCAAGCAAGTTGCGGCGGAAACGACCCTTCTTACCCTTAAGCATATCTGACAAAGACTTGAGCTCACGTCGGTTAGAACGGCGGCGGCGAGTGGCTTGAGTATCAATTAAAGAGTCAACCGCTTCTTGCAGCATGCGTTTTTCATTGCGCAAAATTATATCCGGCGCACCAAGCTCAATTAAATGTCTTAAACGATTGTTGCGGTTAATAACTCGACGGTATAAATCATTTAAATCTGAAGAGGCAAAACGGCCGCCCGACAACTGAACCATTGGCCGCAAGTCCGGGGGCAAAACCGGCAAAGCTGTAAGAAAAGTCCAAGTGGGATCAATCTCAGCCTTACGGAAACCCTCAACTACTTTGAGTCTTTTAATAAAATTGGCAGCCTTGGTTGTGCCCTTAGATTCTTCTAATTTTTCTCGTAATTCATCTTCTAACTCAACTAGATCTATTTCTTTGACCAAGCGCAAAATGTTTTCAGCTCCCATACCAACTTCAATAAAACTCTCTGCCTGATAATCAATCAGCTTAATATATTCATCTTCACTAATTACAGATTTTTTCTCAATATTGCTCACCATGGATTTAATCGTGGCAAAAATCTCTGTATTACGCTCAATCTGCTCTTCTAATTCTTGCTTAGCTTGAATAATAGCTTTTTTGGCTTTGGTAATAATAGCCTCAAGCTTGAGCTCTAATGTTTCTTTTTTACTAATTTTTTCTTTTAAATCTGCTTGATCTTGTTTTAATTGATCTTTAATATCACTAATTTTTTGTTCAGTCTCAGCTCGCAAGTTTTCTTCTGCCTTAACTTTTTCTACATCTAAGTTATCTAAAATATTAGTTCGTTTAAGCTCATCAACTGATAAAACAATATATTGTGAAAAATACATGACTGAGCTGAGATCGCGGGGTGATACATCTATCAAACGTGACAGCTTGGAAGGAGCTCCTCTAAAATACCAGACATGAGCGACGGGCGCTGCTAGATCGATGTGACCCATTCTTTCCCGCCGCACTCGTGAATGAGTGACTTCTACTCCACACTTATCGCAAACAATCCCTTTATAACGGCGGCGTTTATATTTACCACAGTGACATTCATAATCTTTAACCGGACCGAAAATCTTTTCATCAAATAAACCATCTTTTTCCGGTTTAAGAGAGCGATAGTTAATAGTCTCAGGTTCTTTAACCTCACCATGCGACCAATCTTGAATTTGATCTGGTGAAGAAATTTTTATCTGAAGCGCAGAAAAGTCAATAATGTTTCTCATAAAATTTTTGTTGAATTATAGTTTGATATGATTGGTTTTTATAAATTAATCCTCATCCTCTTCATCATCTTCAGAAGCTTCAACAATATCTTCATCTGAAGGTTCTTGATCCTCATCTTTTTCTTCTTCCTCCTCATCTTCCCCTCCGGCAAAAAATTCTCTAGCTTCCTCCTCAGTGATAGGCTCATCAGCTTTCTCTTCTTCCTCATCTTCTTCAGCTTCTTCTAAATCTAAAGCAATCACATCTAAACCCAAAGAATTTAACTCGCGGACCAAAACACGGAAAGATTCAGGAACATTCGGAGCCGGAATTTCAACACCTTTCACCATTGCCTTAAAAGCTTTTGAACGACCATTAATGTCATCTGATTTAATGGTAAGCATTTCTTGCAAAGTATAAGCTGCTTTGTGAGATTCTAAAGCCCAAACTTCCATTTCTCCCAGACGCTGACCGCCCATCTGAGCTTTGCCGCCCAAGGGCTGCTGCGTAACCAGAGAGTAAGGACCAGTTGAACGAGCGTGAACTTTGTCGTCCACCATATGAACCAACTTAAGGATATAAGCTAGTCCAACTGTCGTTTCTTCTTTATAAGGCTCGCCATTGCGGCCATCATAAAGCTGAACTTTACCCGAACGCGGTAAGCCGACTGCCTCCAGCTCATCCCAAATTTTATTTTCGTCAATACCTTCAAAAACAGGCAGTGCCACTTTGTAGCCCTGCTTATAAGCTGCCCATCCCAGATGAGCTTCAAATAATTGACCTAAATTCATACGAGCCAAAACTGACAAAGGCGAAATTATAATATCAACAGCCGTACCATCTTCTAAATGCGGCATATCTGCTGTGGGCACAATTTTAGAAATCACTCCCTTATTACCGTGACGGCCGGCCACCTTGTCTCCAACTTTAATCTTTCTTTTCTCTGCTACCTTAACCGTAACTTGCTTAATCACTCCCGGATCAAGTTCGTCGCCAGTATCACGATCTAGAACTTGCACGTCAATCACAGTACCGCGTTCGCCGTGGGGCATACGCAAAGAAGTATCGCGCACCTCTTTAGATTTTTCACCAAAAATCGCTCTTAATAATCTTTCCTCAGGACTCAATTCAGTTTCACCTTTAGGAGCAACTTTGCCCACTAGAATATCACCTGAATCGACTTCACTACCAATGCGCACAATGCCATCTTCAGTTAAATTTGCTAAATAGTTTTCTGAAACATTAGGAATATCATTAGTTAGTTCTTCAGGACCAAGCCTGGTGTCCATAACTTGAGCTTCATGTTCACTAATGTGAACTGATGTCATCACATCCTCTTTCACCAAACGATCAGAGATAACAATAGCATCTTCGTATCCCAAACCATCAAATGATGCATAAGCAATCAATAAATTAGTGCCTAAAGCCAGCTCGCCTTGATCTGTAGCCGGCCCATCAATAATCAAATCACCTTTTTGCACCCGAACTCCAACTTCAACCAAAGGATTTTGTGAATAACTGGTGCTTTGTGAAGTGCGGAAAAACTTTGAAATGTGATAAGTTTCTTTACCGTCCTTATATTCAATATTTTCAAACTCGTCTTTGGCCTGATCTTTTTCAGCATCCTTCATTTCAGTCTTATTAACTTTGATGATGATTTTGCTGCCGTCTACGTATTCCACCACTCCGCCGTGACGAGCTGTGAGAGTACGATTCATGGCTCTAGCTACTTCTGCCTCCATACCAGTGCCCACAATTGGAGCTTCGGCCTTAACCAAAGGCACAGCTTGACATTGCATATGGCTGCCCATCAGGGCACGGTTGGCTTCGTCATTAGCAATAAAAGGAATAAGAGAAGCAGACGTTCCCACTACCTGACGTGGTACCACATCAATATATTCAATTTGATCAGCCGGCCCTTCTTGAAACTGATTTCTATATCTAAAAGCTACCCAGTCATCTTGAAGATAACCCTTATTATCAATATTAATTTCAGCGTGAGTAATCTTGCAATCTTCTTCTTCATCAGCAGCCATGTAAACGATTTCGTCTGTGACTTTCATTTTACCCTTCGCTTTTTTTACTTTGCGATAAGGCGCTTCTAAAAATCCAAACTTATTAACATGAGTATATAAAGCTAAATAAGTAACTAAACCAATATTTGGTCCCTCTGGAGAACGAACCGGACAAATTCTTGAATATTGCGAAGCATTAATGTCGCGCATAGAGAATGAAGCTCGCTCGCGCGTGACTCCACCCGGACCAAGTACAGACAGACGGCGCAGGTTATCTATTTCTGCCAAAGGATTAGTTTGATCTAAAATAGCAGATAAACGATTGCGTCGGAAAAATTGAGAAATACTAGCAATCAATGGCCGGGCATTGACCAAAGCTGACGGGGTGAGACTAGAGTCAGTCTTGGTTAAAGACATTTTTTCGCGGATAGAACGCTCTAATCTAATTAGTCCAATTCTAAAAGCTGTATCTTGGACTAACTCACCTACGCGACGAACGCGGCGGTTGCTCAAATGATCAATGTCATCTACTTTACCCTCACCATTTTGTAAACCAATTAAATAACCGATTGTTTGAATAATATCTTCTCTGTTTAAAACAGTAACTTTTTCACCAACATCCAACTTGAGACGACGATTTAATTTATAGCGTCCTACCTCACCCAAGTTATAGCGTCTTTCATCAAAAAAATGAGTTTTAAAATAATCGCGCGCAGTTTCAACCGTAGCTGGCTCTCCTGGTCTTAATTTTTCATAAACTTCAATCAATGCCTCATCTTTGGTATGTGTATCATCTTTTTCTAAAGTATTAACCAACAACTGATATTCGTCATTTTCTGACACATCTTTATAAAGTTCTAAAATTTCTTCATCCGACTCAACTCCGAGTGCTCTTAATAAAACCGTGGCCGGCATTTTGCGGCGGCGGTCAATTTTAACTGTGATTACATTGCGGCGGCTGATGCTAATCTCAATCCAAGATCCACGTAAAGGGCGTAGTTCAGCTGTGTAATAAACTTCGCCACTGGCTCGATGCTCTTCACCGGAAAAGAAAACTCCCGGAGAACGAACTAATTGTGTGACAATGCCTCGTTCAATACCATTAACAATAAAAGTGCCAACAGGCGTCATTTTGGGCAAATCGCCCATAAAGACATCTTGAGCTCGACGCTCACCAGTCTTTTTATTAACTAAAGTGGCTTGAACATAAAGGGGGACGTCGTAAGTTAAATTTTTACTTTTTGCTTCCGAAGGCGTACATTTGGGTTCTCCAAAGCGGTGTTCACCAAATTTTAATAACCAATTTTTACCTGTATAATCCTCAATACCTTTGCCAGCATTAACTTGTTCTAAGGAATGCTTAATTCCTTCATGCAAAAACTGTTGATAGCTTGCTTTTTGCAACTCAATTAAATCCAATTCAGGCAGCACCGCTTGCTGCTTACCCCAATATTGACGCTGACTATCTGGCATGAAGACTCCTTTATTCAAGTTTGCAAACAAGGTGAGTGACAGCAATAAAACAAAGACCAGTTGTCTATGATCTTTGCAATAATGCCGAAATTAGTTCTGAGAACTCACCAATTGCTTTAGATTGCTATTTAATATCCCGGTTGTATGTTGCTGACTGCCTTAATTAAAATTAACTTGATCTTGGCCCCAATCTCTAACACATGTTTGTTAAAAAAAAATTAAATTCCTACTCAAACCCAAAGACCAAAAACAACCGCCTTGTGAAGGCTAGTCATAAAAGCGTATTTTAACAGGCTCAAAATATCAACGCAAGTATTGATTAACGTTTTGATTGTGTTCTTCCAGTGTGCGGCCAAAATGAATCTGACCTTGAGAATCGTGTAAATAATACCAATAATCAGACTGGGTTGGGTGCAAAGCAGCAGTAATAGCGTCCAAACCAGGATTACAAATTGGATGCGGCGGTAATCCGGGATTAAGATAGGTATTAAACTTAGAGTCAATTTGTTTATTTTCAACCAAAGGCGTTGACCACCAAGATTGAGTCGACTCATCATAGCCGGTGGCATATTGTAAAGTCGCATCTACTTGTAAAGGCATGCCATTTTCTAATCGTTTCCACAACACACCTGACACCAACTTCATTTCCTCTAAACCGCGAGCTTCTCTTTCTAATAAGGAAGCCATGGTTAAAAACTCATTCAAAGTATATTGTGATTTCTTAATCTCCGGCTGTAGTGACGTAATTTTCTTATCAAAAGTATCCTGCATCAAATTTACAATGTTCTGAGTTGATACTTCTCTAGCTACTAAATAAGTATCTGGAAACAATTGCCCTTCAAGGCCAACAGTCAAAGATAAAAATTCCTGCTCGTCATAGGACCGCAGGCTATATTCGTTTAAACTTTGAGCAATTTCTTCGCGTCTCAAACCCTCAGGAAGAGTAATCCAAATATCATCTGCCCCTTCGCTAAGCGTGCCCAAGATTGTAGGTAAATCCATTGAAGGAGAAAGTTCGAAACTACCCGCTTGAATTTGATATTGATCCTGGTTCAATCGATAATAAATTTTAAACATCAAAGAACTTTTAATAATTTCTTTTTCTTGCAACAAATTGCCCACTTGAGTCACTGAACGACCCTTAGGAATTACTATTTTGACCAATTGTTGAGTTTGGGGATTAACTGGTTGAGTTAAGTGCAAGCCGATCGCAATTATGCTTACGGCTACCAAAACTATCATAACCAGCAAAATTAAAAAAATGCGCGATGTTTTTTGAGGCTTTAGCACCATTTTTTCAGAATTAACTTGTGGTTGACTAGATTTTTTTTGACTAGCTGCTGAATTCGTTTTTAACATATGCTTAGTCATTTATAATAAACCGACGTAACTATCGGTCAAACATTAAGTGTATCATAAATTAGACTAAGAAGGTTAATGTTGTTGATGGATGAATAGTTAAGAATGAGTGGTTAGCCATTCTTCTAAAATTAAAGCAGCGGCATAATGATCAATGGGTTTTTTTCGAGCTGCAAAACCCTGATTTCCCAATTTTTGCCGAGCCAAATGTGAAGTGAGAGTTTCATCAGTAAACTTTACAGGCAATTCTGTCATAGATTCTAAAGCCTGCGCAAAATCTTTGGTTTGTTCTGCCATGGCTTGTTCTGACAAACCAACCACTATTAACTCTATTTGTAATTGATCGCATATCTCTTTGATTGAATCTAAGGCTTGACGAAGATTTTCATACTCAATTACTTTTAACGGCTCGGCTAAAACTGCGTGAGAAACTGCCAGTCCAATCCGTTTTGTGCCATAGTCAACGGCTAAAATTTTTTCTGGTTGTTGGCTTGAATTCAGCTCTGTCATTATTTTTAAATAAGTATTTAACATCATTCTCGTACCAGTTGAGCCGTTACCACCCCTCTTTTTAAATAAGTCCCTTCTGGTACACAAGTCACTAATTTAATTTGACGGCTGCTATATTCTTGAGACAAGATGTAAGTATCTGTTGGCTTTACTTCAGTCTTACTTTGAACTACATAAGTGTATTTCACATCACCATAATAAATATAAATTTTATCTCCTTTTTCCAAAGTCATAATAGTGCTAAAAATAGAGTTATAACGTCTGGGGTTAGATTCTTTAGGATTATAAAACTGCCTAAGTAAAGAGTGCCCAAAAATAACCGGGTTGCCTGGCTTACCCGGCAAAGATGTTCCCGGATACTGAATTAAGCTTTCATCAAGATCAGTGCCTCCAATTTTCACCACAGCTTTTTCAATATCTAATTTTGGTATTTCTAAAATATATTCGCCCACTTGCTGACTTAGTAAATCAGTACGGCTGCTCAAATCAACCATAGTCTCATCGTCAAACCAGTTAGAAAGATTTGTATAGTCTAACTCAGCGTCAACAATAACGGGACCCTGGTGCAACTGCTCTACTACTTCCCCCAACTCTCCATCTTGATCCATTTGCGCTGTTACTAAAGGACTCGTGTCTAGAATCTTATCTTCAGGGATCGGAGAGGCCAATTTTTCTGCTCTGATTTGAGGCACAGTTTTTATATAAAAACCAACAATGGGTAAAGTAGCACTTCCTAAAAGCAAAAAGCCCACCACGATTAAAAACAAAGGCAATAAGCTGGCACCGACTCTAACAACGGCCGGTACTGCGTGCATTGCTTGCTGAGTTTTTTCTCGATCCTGTTGGCGCTCTACATTATCGGCCACCATTAAACGCATCAAACGTTTTTTAACCTTGTCTTCAACCTCTTCAAATGAACCATCTTTTAACAAAGCTTGACGGTAAAGGTTAATCAGTTGATGGCGGTCAAGATCATCTTGTTTGGGACCAGACATATAAATTCATTAGCAAATTATTATTCTTAATCTAATTCCTGCAACTTAACTACAATCCGTTGCTGATCAGAGGGCAAAGCTTTGAAAAACCATTGGGTAAATTGGGGAGATAATTCAATCTGAGCTTGAGAAATTTTTTCATCACTCACTAAATTTGTCTGGGCTTCTGTAATTAACATGTTGCCGATCCGTTGCTGGATATCTTCAGAGTTTAAATCAGCTAATGCCTGACTGGATAGCTGAATCTCTAACATAATCTGGTCAGCTGCCTCAGCCTCTTCAGCCGGCTGGGACAAAATTTCTGGCTGCTGATCTAAAAGACGATAACCCTCAGGAACTTCGCTTTGTAAAACCGCTTCTCCCAGTAACTTCAAATCGTCCATAGTATAAGTAATACCTTGAACAGATAGGTTTAAGTCCAAAGCAAGCTGTTCTACCTCATCTCCTACCTCTGCTGAATATTCTTGTTCAAGAACCTCATAATTATTGGTGGCCGTAATATACTGTCCGTTGCCTGACTCAGCTTCAAATTCATCCTTAGCTTGTTTTAGTAATCTTTGCCTTAGGGTTGTTAGCAATTCTTGACGATCTTCGTCTGCCACCACCCGAATTTCACGACTTGAGCCTCCTGTCAAATCCTCTTCAAGCTTAGCCGCATATGTATCCTCGCTAAACTGCGCAATAGCAAGCGTTGTGTCTTGAGTTAAATTGCTGTCAGCGCCGATCTCGACAGCTGTGAT
>CAZSQY010000001.1:0-6517 GCA_964609285.1 uncultured Pseudomonadales bacterium | reverse complement strand
TAACTTCTTTAGTCACAACAGAGGCCTTAAGAATTAAATTTTCGGTGTCTGTTTCTTGAATATTAGGATCAAGTTGAATGGTTAGCTCTTTATTCACAGCAGCTGTAGCTGGCTCCACAAAAACATGGGCTTGGTAATTTTGCTTGAGATAAAAATAGCCAATCACAGCAGAAGCCAAAAGGCCAGCCGCAATGCCAATCAGGGCAATGAGTTTAATTTTATTAGATTTTGCAGAGATGCGGCGTTTTTTAGGTTTAAAAGCTTTGGACTGTGTGGGAGAGGGCTGATGAGCACGTGATTTTTTGTTAGATTTTGAGTCAGAAGCTCGACCAAAAAGCTTAAATTTAGAATCTTTTTTCATAGTTTTTTCGGCAGCTGATAGAGCTGTGGCTGTTTCTGGAACAGCGGTAGTTTCCCCTTGAACTGAAGCTTGAGAAGTCTGGGTAGATTCCTTTTTTAGTTGTGAAACCGATTGGTTAGATTCTTGTTCACCGGCCACAGGCACACCAAAACTGCTCATTTTATCTTTTGTTTCAGCTGTACTTACATCATTAGATTGTGCTTCTTTAGCTACTTCATTTTGAGGCAGCAACTGATTGGCTTGGGTGATAGCTCTGCCGCCTTCTCTTGTCACCACTTTTAATAATTTATCAGGATTAAAAATCTCAATCACAGGCGCTTGCACAAACTGCAGCTCTTCCTGCCAATTAATTTCCAGCAATTGCTGCTGATAATTCTGCATCTTTTCCTGATCAACTACAGCCGAGGCCAATAATAAACTTGGTGGTAATTTTTTTCCTTGAGCACTAGCGTCTTGTTCCAAGCGAGCTAAAGCTTCTTTTAGATCTAAAACAATGTCATCGGATCGGCCGACTGATAAAGTTACCACCTGCTTACCTTGTCGAACTAAACTCAATTCAATAAATTTAGCACCCACATATAAAACCACTGTGGACAAATAATTATTCTCCTGAATAAGGTGCTGAAATAAGGCCTCTGTTGTTAAAACAAAGCCGACTGCATTTAAAGATAGGTCTTCGACAATCTTTTTTAATTCTTTCTTGCGAGCGGTGACAATACCCTGTTCATCAACCCAGTTCGGCTCTAAGCCCAACAAAACTTCATCAGTCTCTTCAGACTGTTTGCCTAAATCTTGCAAAGCCTCATCGATTTGAATCAATCTTTCTTCATCGTTTCCAAAATAACGTACGTTTGATTGATTGGAAATAATAATCTTTTGATCAGCCACATGCCATAAGCCTGATTGTACGGATTGGTCAGTCAAAAGTAGAGTAATGAAAAGATTTTTTGACTCTGAGCGTTGTTTGCTAAAAAGGTTGGGCAGATCCATAAGGTTTAAGTAATGTTTATTAAATTATTGTGATTAAGCATGGAGGCATCTTGTAGTCTATTTGATAAATAGTTGTCCAATACACTAATCAAACAGGTGCAAAACCCCTATTTCTATTTAAACAGAGTTAACAAACAATGAAAAGAGGGGTAGTCAAATGTTGATGAACAGTTTTATATCAAGTACGTGAGTGAAATTATTTAACCCGTCGAGCATAAATGCGTCTCACCCCCGCCGAGGCTGATTTTTCTTTGAAAATCTCAATTTGACCAATTTCACTAGTGCGATGCACGTGAGGTCCGCCGCACAGCTCCCTGGAAATTACAGGATCCTGCCCAATTTGATAAACAGTCACTTGATTAGGATATCGTTCTGGGAAAAAAGCCGCTGCTCCTGAGTCTAGAGCTTGCTGTTTACTCATTTGTTGCTTCTTGATTAACAGATCTTGCTCAATCCAGTCATTTATCAAAAGTTCGACTGCTTTTAATTCCTGTTCGCTCAAGGCTTGCGGATGGGAAAAATCAAAACGCAAGCGCTTATGGGTAATATTAGAACCTTTTTGCTGAACATGATCCCCTAAAACTTGACGCAAAGCAGCATGTAAAAGATGGGTGGCGGTATGATAGGCGGTCGTAATTTGAGATTGATCAGCTAAACCACCTTCAAATTTTTGTTGTGCCCCAGCTCTCGAGTCCTGAGCGTGTTTTTTTTGAGCTTGTTTAAACTCAGACTCCAAATTCTGTGCCACAGAAATTTTTTGCCGTTGGGCTTCTTCTAATGACATTTCTAAGGGAAAGCCATAAGTTTCATAAAGCTTAAAAGCTAGTTCTCCAGTTAATTGCTGCTTTTGCGCAAGCAGTTGATCAAATTCCTTAAGACCACGGTTTAAAGTTTTTTCAAACTTGGTGCTTTCTTGTTGAATCAATTGCTTAATTTTCTGCTGTTGATCGTGCAGCTCAGGATAAACTTCTTGATATAAACTTATCACAGGCTCAACTAATTGATCTAAAAATAATTGTTCAACATTTATCAACTTGCTATAACGAATAGCTCTTCTGAGCAAACGCCGTACTACATAACCCCGCTCTTTGTTGCTAGGCTTAACTCCATCACCGATTAACATAACGCTTGCCTTAACATGATCGGCAATAATTCTAAAATTAGTTTGAGTATCTGCTTGATATTTTTTGCCAGTCGCTTGCTCAATTTTTTGAAGAATAGGCCAAAACAGTTCGGTACGAAAAACATCAGGCTGATCATGCGCAGCCGCTAAAATGCGTTCCAAACCTCCGCCAAAATCAATATTTTTTTGAGGCAATTCCTTAAAGCCATGCGCAGTCTTTTGATACTGCATAAAAACACTGTTGCCAATCTCTAAAAAGCGGCCGCAATCACAGTTAATATGGCAAGGCTGATCAGCAAATTCTGAGTTTTCATGTAATTTTAATTCTGGGCCAAAATCATAAAAGACTTCACTATCAGGCCCACCTGGTTCTCCAACTGGCATATTGTCAGGCTCACCCGCCCGGGACCACCAGTTTTTGTCAGAGCTATAGAAAAAAATCCTGCCGCTGCTTAAGCCTTTTTTTGCTGAGTCTTCCACTACCGCTGCCTTTATCCCTACCTTTTCAAACAAAGCCTGCCAAATGTTAACTGCCTCTGTATCCGGCCCAATGTCATATTTTTCATCACCGGCAAAAACAGACACATACAAACGCTTCGGATCTAAACCTACTTCTTGGGTTAAAAACTCAAAAAACCATGCTAATTGCTTTTTTTTAAAATAATCACCTAAGGACCAATTGCCCAACATCTCAAAAAAAGTAGTATGACGATTATCACCTACCTCGTCTAAATCTTGCGCCCGAAAACATTTTTGTGAATTAACAATGCGCTTACCCTGAGGATGAGCTTGACCCAGCAAATAAGGCATCATTGATTGCATTCCTGCACTAGTAAATAAAGTAGTGGGATCGTTTTCCGGGACTAAAAGCGCCGAAGGCACAATAGCATGATCCTTTTCTGCGAAAAAATCTAAATATTTTTGCCTAAGTTGATCAGCGCTTAATGACATGTTGAGAAAAATGACTAATAAAAGGCAATTTATTACTTAAAAAAGTTAAGCCGCGGGATCTAACATATCGCCAACCCAAAATTAAGCCGGTAAAAAACACATCTCCTAACAATGTGTTGCGATAAAAAGGCACAGCAGCTAAATAGCAGCTAATTAAACCTTGCCAAGTGGAAGGATACCAAAAAAGCCAAACCCCAAAATTTGAAACTATAAAAAACCACAAACTAGCCAAAGGCATTAATATTAGACTTGATTTTGCACTACGATTGGAAGAGGAACGGACTAGCCGCCCCAAAACAAAATATCCTAAAAAGCCCAAATAAGTGAAAATGAAGCCAGAGTAAAAACCTGACGTCAACCAATCATAAGCTGCAATAACTAAATAAAATCCCAGCAAATTTTGTCCAAAAAAACCATAAGCTCCAACTGCACTAACATTCGGCAACAGCCTTAGCCAGCGGCTGGCCAAGATCAATCCAGGGCTGATTAAGCCTTGAATTAAATTTTTGAGTAAACGAGAATGAGAGCGTTGTTCTTTTTTCATAATCTACTGGACTCGTGATTATATCGAAGACAAAGTGTGATTTACAGCTCAGTGTAGGTTAATGCAGCAGCCGTTCTAACAAATTCTAACTAGTTATCTAAAAAGTCATCTTGAATTTCTTCCCATCGCCACTCAACCTGGTCACCAGCATCTAACTCAATCTGATCCGCAGCTTGCTGCGCCAATTCACCATTGACATACACAGCCCAAAAATTGTCATTATTGCTTACTTGGCCATTAATGCTAGTCACAAAGACACCAAAGTCATACTCATCATACTCAACCTCTTCTGAGTTGTTGAGCAAAGAGAATGGTGTTTCGCCCGAACTATCAGCAGTAAATTCATAAGAATTAGCTACTGTATTTGCTTCTTCGTGGTCTGTTGCAGGCTGACCATCTTCTGTCTCAAGGTTAATCTCAGTTTCATTACTTAGAGAACTAGGCTGCTGTTTAAGTGCTTGAAAAACTTGGTTAGTGGTCTGTTTTAAGTTAACATTTTGACTAACTGAAAATAAAACATAAGCAAAAGAGACGAGTCCGGCTATAACGAGTAATACGGGTAAACCTTGGGACTTTTTTTTAAATATTGGCATATAAAGTGAATCAATTAATAAATCTTCAAAGGTGAATCAAGACCGCAACTTTTGAGCTTAGGCCAGCTAAACTCCTTTAAACCTGCTGCGTTTTTTGTTTTTATCTCTTGAACCAGATCGGCGTGCATCTTTAATTTTTAATTTAGGTTTATCAGCCCGAACCATTACAGCGTCTTTGCCAAGCAAAATCGCAATCACATCTTTAACTGGTAAATCACCTATTTTTAATTCAGCTAAACTGGGCCAATCACTCTCAACCGACTGCCATTTATCTTTAAACTGTTGCTGCAACTCTTTGCCCTTATCAGTATTTAATAAAAAATAACTAGTAAAACCAGCTAAAAAACCGATCAACAATCCTAGCCCAAATTGATTATTTTTTGTTTCGTTTGAGTCTGTCATTGTTTTGGATTCACGTCCTCATCTTTTTTACGATTAAGAAAATTAACAAATCCTTCAAATACTTTAACACCTGTTTTTACACCAGCCGCAATGCCTGCTAGACTTTGAAGCGGCTGAGTAAGTTGTTGAATCTTTTCCTCAAGTTCATCAAAAGTATCATTAATCTTGTTGAGCGCTTGTCTAAATGAATTCAAAACTAAAATTAATTGAATACCAACAGCGGTTAAAACTAGTGTTAAAACTACTAGGGCAACAGCAAATAAGGTGGGTAAAATTTCTTGCATATTATGAATGGAATCAATTGATCCGGTTAAATAATTAATTATGTAATTGATCTTACTATATCATTAGAATTACTTAAAAGCAGGGCTGTTGTCAAGACAATTCCATAACAATAAGCTGTAAATAATCGTGGGGAACAGACCTGCCGCAGTGTGCTGAGAATCAAAATTTGACATAAACAGTTCTTTGTTTCAAACTGCTCCTGCCTCTCTGATCAATGGCTTCTACGGTCAAGGTAGTGATTCCTTCCTTGGGTAAAAACACCTCAGTTCTAAAACTGCCATCAGGTTGCAGAGCCACTGGCTGAGCATTAACCATTACCATTGCTTCTGGCTGCGTTCTGCCCGCTACTTCGATCTGAGCTGAAACAAATTGATTATTTTCTGGGGCAAAAATCTCTAATTCTGGCGGCCGGTTGAGACTATACCACTGCCAACCAACATAAGCCAAAAGCATTAGAAATATAGTAGCAACGCCGATGACCATAAATGTAACCGGCCGCCAAAAATTTTGTTTTTTCATCACCGGCCTCATAAATTCTCGCGATAAAAGCTGGCCGGATTGATCCTCTTTGTAATCACGCCTCAGCAGAGCCAATAATGGCTTAACATCAAACTCTAATACCCTGGCATAAGACCGAATAAAACCTTTAACAAAAGGGCTGGCCGGAAGACGATCAAATTGGTTCTTTTCTAAAGCCTTTAAATGCTTAACTTTGATCTTAGTGATCTCAGACATTTCCCGAAGAGTTAGGCTCCTGGCCTGCCTTTCTTCCTGTAAAATTTGTCCAATTTTTTTAGTTTGCATTTAAGGCGCAGTAAAAAGCAGAAATCCTTTTAAATTATTTCAGTTGATTAACTAATTGAGCGATTCGCGATCCTTCAGCCTGATTGCCCACAGCCTGTTTGACCTTACCAATTAAAGGACCTGCTTCTAAACCAGTTTCTTCCTGGATTTTTTGAATTTTAGCCTTTAATTCCTTATCGGAAAGCTGTTCAGGTAAATAACTTTCTAAGATTTTAATCTTTTGCTGGGTTTCTTCTACTAAATCAGGTCTATTACCTTTCTTATAGTCGAGCAAGGCATCTTTCCATTGCTTGATTTGCTGCTGAACAATTTTTTGAACTTTAGCATCATCAAGTTCGCCCTGATCAATTTCAGCATTTTGAATACTAGATCGGAGAAGACGAATCACACCTAAGCGCAGCTGATCGCCCGCCTTCATAGCATCCTTCATTTCTTCAATGAGTTGGTCTTTAAGTGACATAAAT